>CATPBC010000442.1 GCA_955652195.1 uncultured Xanthobacteraceae bacterium
CTCGGGGCCGATGTGGTTCGCTACACCTTCATCGTAAGGGACTCGCACCCTCTACTCCTTGCCGGTCTCCCGGCGCACTCGCGAATGACCCTCAACCGACGTGAGCGACGGCATTTTGCTGCCCTGCACAATGCCGCTCTTATAGATGACGTTGGTGAGCCGGCGTTAGTTCGCGAAGTTCATTTTGGTCCAAGGCGGCAGGTGCGAATATGCGCCGCTTCTGACGGGAGCTATCCTTCGTGGCGAAATCGGTTGGCGAAATGCCGTTACGGCCAAATCTTTTGCGGGAGGTCCCCGGCGCCGACCCTACTGCCTTGCGAAAAACGCGCGCAAATGAGGCCACGTCCTTGTAGCCGAGGGATTGGGCAATCTGCTTCTGCGAGGTGTCCCCGCCCTCCAGGAGTTCGCGCGCACGGGCAATGCGAACAGCCCGACAATACTCGATCGGGGTCATGCCTGTTGCAGTCGCGAACCGCCGCAGCAGCGTGCGCCGTTCCAGTCCCGCAGCCGTTGCCATGGCGGCAAGAGAAACGCCTCGTCCGTCCCGCATGTGCACCCACTCCTGGGCCTTCAACACGGCTCTATCTCGGTGCGTCTGCGGAGGCGCAAAGCCTGTAAAATAGCGCGCCTCACCCGCGGCTGGATCGGAAAGAACAAACCGCGCCGTCTCCGCCCTCATGGCCGGACCAAGAATCCTGTCAACCAGAAACAGGCCAACGTCGACCCATGCCAGGAATCCGCCCGCCGTGATGATGTCGCCATGATCAATGATGCGCCGATTCGTATCGACGACGATTTGCGGAAACCGCTTCGCCAGCGCCCCTGCGCAAATCTGATGTGTGGCAACCGACTGCCCGTCGACGAGACCCGTTTCGGCAAGGATAAACGCGCCCGAGCACAGGGAAACCAACGTGGCACCGGCGGCATGGCGATTACGGACCCACGACGCCACGCCGGCCGGGACGTCAGGATCCGGAAGATCCACCATGGTCGGCGGGATGATTAGGGTCCGCGGCTGTGGCCTGCCGTGCGGCGCGCTGTCATAGACGCATGAAAGATTAGCATCGCGGCCATGGATCGGTTGCCAGTGCGTAACGCGAAGCGGGTGACCAGATCGCCGTTGATCGAGCGCAGTCCTGGAAGCGACGCCGAACAAATCGGTGAGGCCCAGGATACATGCCACCTGCGCGCCAGGATAATGCACGATGCCAATTTCGTGTGCGGTGTTTCTGGACATCGCATTGTCCCTCCCGGTCAAAACTTTGACCCTTTCGGCAATTGAAGCTGCCGAGGGAGTGGGCAGAGATTAGCAAAATCAGGGAATACCGTCACCAGGCTCGATTGGAGCCTGATTGCTAGCTCGTGGACGGTTGGGCGGTGTGCCTGCGCCGCCGTCGCCTCGCCTCAACTGGTCAAGGCAGGAATGGGAGAAATAGAATGACCAAGGCTTCGAATGTAATCCTCGTACACGGAGCATGGGCAGACGGCTCGTCGTGGTCGAAAGTGATACCGCTCCTGCTCGCCCGCGGCTTGCGCGTAACCGCCGTGCAGCTGCCGCTTACGTCGCTGAAGGACGACGTAGCAACTGTAAAGCGGGCACTGGCCCTGGAAGATGGGCCGACCGTTCTTGTCGGTCACTCATACGGCGGTGTCGTCATCACCGAGGCCGGTAATGATGCTAAGGTGTCTGCACTCGTATACATCGCAGCTTTTGCACCCGACGCTGGCCAGTCCGTGGGCTCGCTCGGTGCGAGCGCCGAGCCGGCGCCGATGGGGGCTGAGGTCCGGCCTGACGCACAAGGATTCCTCAAGCTCACCGAAAGCGGAGTGAAGAACGACTTCGCTCAAGACCTCAGCCCGACGGAAAAGGACGTCCTGTTCGCCGCGCAGGCACCGACGGCGGCAGGCACTTTGGGGGAAAACGTGTCGGCCGCGGCTTGGAAGACGAAACCGAGCTGGTACCTGGTCGCGAATAAGGACCGCGCCATTCAGCCGAGCCTCGAACGAGCGATGGCGAAGACTATCAAGGCCAAGACCATTGAAGTGACCGCCAGCCACGTCGCTATGCTGGCGCGGCCGCAGGAGACTGCGAATCTGATTCTGGAGGCAACCGCTAAAGCTTGCGACCGTTCGGCTACAAGGAGTGAAAGTCGTGGCTGAGTCAGCTGCGCCCTTGCGGGTCATTGAGGAAACGCCTCCATACTGGCGGGTTGTGTTCGACTATCCGCCTTTCAACATCCTCGACGCCATATTATTCCAAGGCCTCCAGGATTTGCTTGCGCGCATGGACGCCAGCCCGAGCCTGCGTGTCGTCGTATTCGAGAGCGCGAATCCTGAGTTCTACCTCGCCCACTTCGATTTGACCGGAAAGACCGGTAACATCACCACCGCAGTTGGGCCTTCAGGCCTCCCGATCCTAACGGATACGTTCGTCCGTATCACCAGATCTCCAGTGGCCAGCATCGCGAAGATCCGAGGCTGCGTCCGAGGCGCGAGCAGCGAGTTCGTGCTCGCCTGCGACATGCGCTTTGCGTCGCGCGAAAACACGCTGCTGGGTCAACCCGAAGTGGGGGTCGGAGTACATCCCGGCGGCGGCGGCACGGAACGTCTCCCACATCTAGTCGGCCGAGGCCGCGCGCTCGAAATCATTCTCGGGGCGAACGACTTCGACGGCGATACCGCGGAGCGATACGGATACGTCAACCGTGCACTTCCAGACGCGGAACTGGACGGCTTCGTCGACACGCTCGCGCGACGGATCGCGTCCTTCGACCGACGTGCCGTCGCGGCAGCAAAGAGTCTCGTCAACCAGGTCTCGTTGCCATCCGCCGACCAGCTCCTCGACGCTCTCAACTCCTTCCAAACCGCGCTGACGTGGACTGAAACGCAGCAGCGAATCGAAGCTCTGCTAAAGCGCGGTCTCCAACAGGACAGCAGCTTCGAGCGTCGATGGCCCGCAGTGCTCGGCACGCTCCTCGAGACGTAGTCTCCGTGTGCCGATGCGCGCGATCGTGAGCTCTGAGGTCGATTTGCGCTCAATCTGAGCGTTGCCGGTGGTCGGACCTGTCCATGTCTGCTCCTGGCCCATCGCGCCACTAGCAAAATGCCCGTTATTGGGAAGAATCTGATTCAAAGCTTTTAATGCGCGGCGTCCCAATTGTCGGCGGCGTGCGCCTCGACATGCAGCGGCACTGTGAGCGACACCGCCGGCAGCGGCGCGTCGATCATCACTTTGGTAACCACCGGCAGGCTCTTTGCGACTTCCTGCTCGGGCACTTCGAAGACAAGCTCGTCGTGCACCTGTAACAGCATCTGCGCCGCGAGCTTTTGTTCCGCCAGCGCATCGTCGATGCGGATCATGGCGCGGCGGATGATGTCGGCGGCGCTGCCTTGCAGCGTTGCATTGACCGCGGCGCGTTCATTGAACGCGCGGATCGACGGATTGGACGCGCCGATCTCCGGATAATGGCATTTGCGGCCGAACAGCGTGAGCACGTAGCCGTGCTTTTTGGCAAAGGACTTGGTCTCTTCCATGTAATCGCGGATGCCGGGAAAACGCTCGAAATATTTTCTGATGTAGGTACCGGCCTCCTCGCGGCCGATGCCGAGCTGGTTGGCGAGCCCGAACGCGGAGATGCCGTAGATGATACCGAAATTGATCGCCTTGGCGCGGCGGCGCACCTCGCCGGGCATGTTTTTGATCGGCACGCCGAACATCTCCGACGCGGTCATGGCGTGGAGGTCGAGTCCTTCACGGAAGGCCTTGCGCAACTGCTCGATGCCGGCGATTTCGGCAAGCAGCCGCAATTCGATCTGCGAGTAATCCGCCGAGACGAGCTTCATCCCCGGCGTTGCGATAAAGGCGCGGCGGATCTTGCGGCCGTCCTCGGTGCGGACCGGAATATTCTGCAGGTTCGGCTCCGACGACGACAGCCGGCCGGTGGTTGTCGAAGCCAGCGCGTAGCTCGTATGCACGCGATGTGTGGTCGGATTGATGAAGCCCGGCAGGGCGTCGGTATAGGTCGATTTGAGTTTTGAGACTTGCCGCCAATCGAGAATCTTTTGCGGCAATTCGTGACCCATTTCGGCAAGCTCTTCGAGCTGTCGCGCGCCGGTCGCCCATTGTCCGGTCTTGGTCTTGGTGCCGCCTGGTAATTGCATCTTGCCGAACAGAATATCGCCGAGTTGTTTCGGCGAGCCGGGATTCATCGGGGCGCCGGCGAGCTTGTTGATCTCGCCTTCGAGGCCGGCGGCCTCTTGCGCAAACTCGCCCGACAGACGTGAGAGCACCTGCCGATCGATCGAAATGCCGCGCCGCTCCATGCGCGCCAGCACCCGCAAGAGCGACCGCTCCAAGGTCTCGTAGACATTAAGCACGCGCTCGGTGGGAAGCCGCGCTTTAAGCACCTGCCATAGCCGCAGCGTCACGTCGGCGTCCTCGGCGGCATATTCGGTGGCTTTTGCGATGTCGACGTTATCGAAGGTGATCTTCGA
>CATPBC010000443.1 GCA_955652195.1 uncultured Xanthobacteraceae bacterium
ATCAGCAATATGTTCGACTTCGCGAGCTCGACGTCGTTATGCTTGCTCTGATGGTTGAGCCGTTTGTAGTGATTGTGAACGGCAACCGAGAGAACCTTTTTGGCGTGATCCTGACCGATCACATAGTCGTCAAGGACCTTGCGAATTTCGCGCGGGGTTGGAATGCCGTCGCGCGACTTCACCAGCGAGGATTTATTCTCCTCGCGAATGATGTCCATGCAAAGTTCAACGCATTCGTCGCAAATGAAGACGGTGGGGCCGGCGATGAGCTTGCGCACCTCGTGCTGGCTTTTGCCGCAGAACGAGCAGTACAGCGTGTTCTTTGAATCGCCGCCACCAACCTTGCTCATTCCATTCTCCGTCTTCGCCAGTGCCGCGCCTCAACAAGCATCCTAGGAAGCGCGCGGCTAAGATTTCGTAGCACCGACCTCAGCTTTCTTGGAGCGACTCGCGTTATCGCTAACGTGCCAACGCCAAGCCCTCCGACGCAAGCTGACATGCTAATGGCGTGCCAATCAAGAATCCATTAACGATAACGCGACTTTGCACCGCTGTGGTTTCTGGATCACAGGACCGAGAAAACGCTTGACCCGGCTCAGGAACTAACACCTGGAGCGGCCGAATCAGTCCGTTTCGAGGCGCTGCCTGCGGCTAGCTGACCCCCTTGAGGATCGGCTCCGATTTGAGGCTGGGTTCCTCCGCCCGCTTCTCGATTACCTTGTCGATAAGACCGAATTCCTTGGCCATGTCGGCGGTAAGAAACATGTCCCGTTCCAAGGCGTCTTCGATCTTCTTGAGCGGCTGCCCGGTATGTTTGACGTAGATTTCATTGAGCCGCCGCTTCAGGTTCAAAATCTCTTGGGCGTGCAGCATGATGTCCGTGGCCTGGCCCTGGAACCCACCGGATGGCTGATGCACCATGATTCGGGCGTTGGGGAGCGCAAAACGCAAATCCTTGCCGCCGGCGGCAAGCAAAAGCGAGGCCATAGACGCAGCCTGCCCCGTGCAAAGGGTCGAAACCGCGGGACGGATGAACTGCATCGTGTCGTAGACCGCCAGCCCCGAGGTCACCACCCCGCCCGGCGAATTGATGTACATAGAAATTTCTTTTTTCGGATTCTCGGCCTCTAGGAACAGGAGTTGTGCAACCACCAGCGAGGCCATCCCGTCTTCGACCGGCCCAGTAATGAAGATGATCCGTTCTTTGAGCAGCCGCGAATAGATGTCGTAGGCCCGCTCCCCCCGGTTGGTCTGTTCGACCACCATCGGGACCAGATAGTTCATGTAGGTGTCCTTAGGATCGCGCATGGCTCACCTGAATTACTGACCTAAGTTTGGTCACGTGACGTGGCTAGCTGGGTCCAAAGCGGGCCTGATGGGCCAGCCGGTTAGGTCATGTGACTTGAGTCGGGGCGGTTTGTCGAAGCCGCCGCGGGATGTTTGGCTGGGTATGGCCTTTCCGCCACCGCAGATATGCTTAGAAATCGCTGTGGCAAGACGTAACCTTGGCAGTCTAAACGCCACACTGGCCTCAGTCCTCCTCTTCCTTGAAGAGCTCCTCCCGCGAAACCTGCTTTTCGGTGACATCGGCTAGTTCAAGGAGGAAGTCGACCACTTTGTCCTCGAACAGTGGCGCCCGTACGGCGGCCAGAGCAGCCGGATTGTTGCGGTAATAGTCCCACACCTGCTGTTCCTGGCCGGGCATCATTCTGGCCTGAGCGACGATCGCTTGGGTCAGCTGTTCATCCGTAACCTTTATATTGTTTTTCTCGCCGATCTCAGCGAGAACGAGGCCAAGCCGCACCCGGCGTTCTGCGATGGCTCGATACTCCTGCCGTGCCTTTTCCTCGTCGGTTCCCTCGTCCGCGAAAGTGCGGCCTTGCTGCTTTAGGTCGTTCTCGATCGCGGACCAGACGTTGTTGAATTCTTCCTCTACCAGAGTCGGCGGCGGGTCGAATTTGTGCCGGACATCGAGCTGATCAAGTAACGCGCGCTTGATCTTCTGGCGTGAAGCCGCGGCATGCTCGCGCTCGATACGTTCGCGCACCGCGTCGCGAAGCTTTGCTAGCGATTCCAGCCCGAGCGTCTTGGCAAAATCGTCGTCGATAGTGACCGAGCCCGGTGCTTCGACCTTCTTCGCGCTGACTGAGAAAACCGCGTCTTTGCCCGCGAGCGCGGACACACGATAATTCTCGGGAAATTTGACGTTCACCGTGCGGCTCTCGCCGGCTTTAATTCCGAGCAGCTGCTCCTCAAAGCCGGGAATGAACTGACCCGAGCCGAGCACCAGAGCCACGTCATCGCCCGAACCACCCTCAAACGGCGCGCCGTCGATCGTGCCCTGAAAGGAAAGGGTGATGCGGTCGCCCTGCCTTGCCGGCGCATCGGCACTGTCGTTGAACGGACGGCTCTGCTCGGCGATCGTCTGCAAGGCCTTATCGAGCTCAGCATCCTCGACTATAGCCATGAGCCGCTCGAGCTTGATGGTCTTGAAATCGGCCAGCGCGATCGGCGGCACGATCTCCATTTCGACGGTGTAAGCTAGATCAGCCTTTCCCGCGATGATGCCCTCGACGGCGCCTTCTTCCGGCGGAAGAACGATTTTGGGCTCGGTCGCAAGTTTCAATCCCCGCTCGGTGACGATCTTTGAATTGGCCTCGCGGACCGCAGCTTCGATCACCTCGGCCATCGCCGATTTGCCATAGAGGCGCTTGAGATGAGCGACCGGCACCTTGCCCGGCCGAAAACCCCTGAGCTGCACGCGCCCTTTGAGATCATCGAGCCGGGCATTGACCTTGGCTTCAAGATCGGTAGCCGGAACGACGACGCGATATTCGCGTTTGAGGCCGGCTGCGGCGGTTTCAGTTACTTGCATCGGCACTACTCTTCACGGCCCAACGGACCGAAATATATCGCCTTTTTGGCAAATCTCGCCAAGTTCTGGTCTCGCCAAGTTCTGGAGAAACCGCCCGAGTTGGTGCGGGCGGAGGGACTCGAACCCCCACGACTTTCGTCACGGGATTCTAAGTCCCGCGCGTCTACCAATTCCGCCACGCCCGCGACGCGAAGGGCGGTCCGGCGCGCTTATATCACCTAGGACGCACCGGCCACTATAAAATAGCCAAACGAGATAGGCCTAGCCGAGGAAGGCGCGGTACACCCCGGGCAGCATTTCTGGGATGTCCTCGGCGATCAGTCCGAGGCCGAACGCGCGGGCGGCCTCGCCATGAAGCCAAACCGCCGCCGATGCCGCCTCGAAAGCTGGCATGCCTTGAGCCAGCAAGCCCGTCACGATTCCGGTCAACACGTCGCCGGCACCGGCAGTCGCCAGGTAGGCGGGCGCATTGGCTGCGATTGAGGCGCGGCCGTCCGACGCCGCCACAACCGTGTCGGCGCCTTTGAGCAAAACCACCGCGCCCGTCAGCTCCGTCCCAAGGCGTGCCCTGTCGAGTTTCGACCCAGCTTTAGTTTGTTCGTCCAACACATTGAAATAGCGCGAAAATTCGCCATCGTGAGGTGTAAGCACCGTGGATTTGTCGCGTCTTGCCTTGAGTGCCCCGGCGAGCCGTTGCGGCGCCTCGGCAAAGCTTGTGATCGCGTCGGCGTCGAGAACCACCGCACGTTCACCTGCAAGCGCTGCCAAAACGAGTTCACAGGTTTGCTCGCCAACGCCGAGACCGGGACCGAGCGCAAGCGCGTTGAAACGTGGATCAGCGAGAAAGCGCGACAGTTCGGCCGCGCCATCCACTGGCCGCACCATAATCGCGAGATTCGCCGCGGCGTTGACGGCGAGCGCCTCGCGCGGGCTTGCAATGGTGACGAGGCCCGCACCGGCGCGCAATGCGCCCCGTGCGGCAAGCCGCGCTGCGCCGGTCGACCACGATGGGCCTGAGACGATCACCACATGGCCGCGACTGTATTTATGGCCCTCCGGACGGGGCACTGGAAACGTTCGGCGCCACAGTTCGGGAACGTTCTCGAATGTGTGTGGAGCGATGCGCGTCAGCACGGCGTCGGCAATGCCGATCGGGACAACCGACGTCGCCCCGCAATAAGCGCGACCCGGCATCAGGAGATGGCCCGGTTTCTTGCGAAAAAACGTAACTGTCTGCGCGGCCCTGGCGGCAACTCCCATCACGGCGCCGGAATTGCCATTGATGCCGCTCGGCAGATCCACTGCGACCACCGGCGCTCCCTGCGCATTGACGGCCTCGATCATCGCACGCGCAACGCCATCGACCGGCCGGTCGAGGCCGGCACCAAACAGCGCATCGACAACGATATCGGCGCCCGCGAGCCCTGCAGGCGCTGCGGCAGCGATCGGCCCATTCCACGCCTTTGCCGAAGCCGCGGCGTCGCCCTTCAACTTTTCCAGGGCGCCGACCAGCAAAATGGTCGCCGCATAGCCTCTTTTCGCGAGCTGCCTGGCGGCAACAAAACCATCGCCGCCATTGTTCCCTGGGCCGGCGAGGACGGCGACCCGACTGCCGACAGGCAACCTTGCGGCAACCGTTTCAGCGACCGCGCTGCCCGCATTTTCCATCAGGGTTAGGCCGGCAACACCGCCGGCTATGGTCAACCGGTCGGCTTCGGCCATTTCGGCATTGGTGAGGATCTCGATCATTCAGGGCACAATATCCGAACGTCTGATTGCGCGAACGCTGCACAGCGCGCTATTTGGCTCGCCTGACGTTGACAACTTTGTAGGCAGGCTGCCTACTTTATCAGCTAAGCTTGGTTCCGCGATCCCGCAGCGATCGGTCATCCCCACCACAAGCGCCTGATCGCAATGAGAATTTCCGACACGAGCGGCATTGGCACGGGACCTGCTAACCAAGGGTCGGTTCCAGGGCGGATTCTGCCCGTTCGGGAGCCGGGAGGCGGAACGCGATGAAAAAAATCGAGGCGATCATCAAACCGTTCAAGCTGGATGAGGTGAAGGAGGCACTGCAGGAAGTCGGTCTGCAAGGAATCACAGTCACCGAAGCCAAGGGATTCGGTCGGCAGAAGGGCCACACCGAACTCTACCGGGGGGCGGAGTACGTGGTCGATTTTTTGCCAAAAGTGAAAATCGAGATTGTGCTCGGTGACGACATGGTTGAAAAAGCCATCGAGGCGATCCGGCGCGCCGCTCAGACTGGGCGGATCGGCGACGGCAAGATCTTCGTCTCAAACATCGAAGAAGCGATCCGGATCAGGACAGGGGAGTCCGGGCTCGACGCCATCTGAATTGCTGGTCCCACTGCTTGCGCCGCCTGGCCGTAAGCGGGAATGAACCAGTACGGCGAGGCATCCAACAGCACTACGAAAGGGTACGCATAACATGACGACGCCTAAGAATGTCATGAAGATGATCAAGGACAACGACGTGAAATACGTCGATTTTCGATTCACCGATCCGCGCGGCAAATGGCAGCACGTCACCTGCGACATCACGACGGTCGACGAAGACACTTTTGCCGAAGGCATCATGTTCGACGGCTCCTCGATCGCCGGCTGGAAGGCGATCCACGAGTCGGACATGCAACTGATGCCCGATCCGGAAAGCGCCTGCATCGACCCATTCTTTGCCGAGACGACGCTCGTCCTGGTTTGCGACACGCTCGAACCACTGACTGGAGAGCCTTACAACCGCGACCCGCGCTCGATCTGCAAGAAAGCGGCCGGCCTGGTTAAATCGATGGGCATCGGCGACACCGTATTCTTCGGGCCGGAAGCCGAATTCTTCATCTTCGATGACGTGAAGTTTTCCGCTACGCCCTACAACGTCGGGTATCGCGTCGACTCCGTCGAGTTTCCGACCAATTGCGACACCGAATACTAAGGCGGCAATCTCGGCCATCACATCGGTTTCAAGAAAGGCTATTTCCCAGTGCCGCCGCTCGATACGGCGCAGGACATGCGCTCGGAAATGCTCGCCGCCATGGCGCGCATGGGCGTGAAGGTCGAGAAGCACCACCACGAAGTCGGCTCGGCCCAGCACGAGCTCGGCATGAAATTCGCACCGATGGTGCGGATGGCCGACCAGATGCAGATCTATAAATACTGCATCCAGCAAGTGGCGCAGGTCTATGGCAAGACGGCTACTTTCATGCCGAAGCCGATCTATGGCGACAACGGTTCCGGCATGCACTGCCACCAATCGATCTGGAAAGGCGATAAGCCGCTGTTCGCCGGCAATAAATACGCCGATCTTTCTGAGATGGCGTTGCAATACATCGCCGGAATCTTGAAGCATGCGCGCACGATCAATGCCTTCACCAATCCGACGACGAACTCCTATAAGA
>CATPBC010000444.1 GCA_955652195.1 uncultured Xanthobacteraceae bacterium
GAGCATGTCGCCTACGGCGATACCGGCGTCGTGATCTATTGCAACAGCGTGTGCGGCGCGCGTTCGAATTTCGAGGGTGGGCCTTCGGCCTTGAGTGCCGGCCTCACCGGGCGCACGCCGCGTTACGGCTATCATCTCGACGCGCATCGGCAGGCGACTTTTTTGGTCGAACTGTCTTGGACGCCACGCGAGCTCAACGATTGGGGCGCGCTCGGCGGCGTTGTCGGCCGCTTGGCCGGCGACTATTCGCAAGTGCCGGCGCTGGTCGGAATCGAGCGCGTGCCGGGGCCGGACGAGATGAAGCATTTCGGCGCGGCGCTGGCGAGCTTCGGCTCAGTGGCGCTGTTTCACATTGCCGGCGTGACGCCCGAGGCGGTGCACCTCGCCGATATGGTCCCGTCTGGTCCAGCATTGCCTACACACGCGGTCGGTGAAGCGGATATCCGCGCATTCGAGCAGCGCTATGCCAAGGACATCGGCGCAGTCGATCTTGTCGTATTCTCCGCCCCGCAGCTCAGCCTCATGGAAATGCAAAAATTGGCGGGCTTGCTTGACGGCCGGAACGTCAAGATTCCGCTGCTTGCGGTCACCAGCCCTCAGGTGAAGCCGGATTGCGACAGGCTAGGGCTCACCGCGCGGATTGAAGGGGCGGGCGGCACCGTGCTGTCCGGCATGTGCTTTTATCAGAGCTATGCGCGGGAAATGGCTGAAGCCAATGGCTGGCATCGCCTCGCAACCAACTCGGCCAAGCTCGTCAATATCATCGGCGGTTACGGCTATCGCCCGGTGCTGCTTTCGATGGAGCGCTGCGTCGAAGCGGCCTGCGCGGGCGGCAAGATCGGCGCGGGAGCCTACTAAAGCGAAATGCCGTTATGTTGAATCATCATTTCGCTTTAGCTTATTGTTTGAGCATGATCTTTTCCGAAAACCGGTATCCACTTTTCGGGATCATCCTCTAATGAGCGGGAAAATTTTTTACGCTGCCGCGGGCATGGGCCGCAAAGTGCAGGCGAAAGCGCTGGTCGCGAGCGACGGTTTCTCGGCGCGTTACGATCTCGATCGTATCCGCGGTGTGTTCTCGCGGCCGGAGCACAGGCTCGCCGGCGAAAGTTACCAAGGCCGAGTATTGGTACTGGACGCTGCCAAGGGCGGCGTCGCCACCGCCTGGATGCTGCACGAGATGAAGGCGCGCGGTGTGATGCCGGCGGCTTTGGTGTTGAATCGGGCCAATCCGATCATGGTTCAGGGCGCGGCGCTCGCTGACTTCACCATGATTTCGGGATTTGATCTCGATATCACCAAAGCCATTCCGAACGGCGCGCAAGTAGAAGTCGATCCGCAAGCCGAACGCCCGTTCATTCGGGTGCTTTGAATTGATTCCGTCATCCTCAGGGTGACGGGTCACCGCAGTGCCAACTTCAAATAACTTCTTTCGTCTTGTCGTCGGTCTCACCGTAACGGCGCAGCGTCGCCGGCTTGGTGCCGGCATAATGCCGCTCCAGCCCAGGCGCGATCTTGGCGTTCTCGCGCTCGAACAGGCTGTTGCCGGCGAGGTCGCTCTCGACCAGGAACGGGCCGAACTTCTCCACTTCGAGCACCCAGACCGCTTGCGCCAGCCCGAGTTCCTCGAGCCAGTAGACTCCGGCGACGCGCTTGATGCCGCGGCCGAGTAGGGCGCCGGTGCCATAACCGACGGTCGTCAGATAGACCGCATTATTCGGCACAAAAGATTGGCGATAGGTCTCGGACGTCATGCCGCCCTTGCCGATGATGATGTTGCAACCGGACAGCCGGAACCAGCCGTCGAGCCATTGCGCGAAGCGAAATGAAGCGGTCGCCGTCACCGCGCCAACGGTGTAGCTGCCGTCCGGATTGATGCTGGCCGCCGGCGAGCAATGGAAATTGGTGATGCCGAGCGCGTCCTTGCCCGCCGGCATGCCGAATCCGTCGGCGATCGCGCGCTGGTAGACGCCCTCGCGCGCGGTAAAAAGCCGGCCGGCAAGATAAGCGACCGAACCGATCTCCAATTGGCGGAGGTCTTCGGTGCGCGCCGGAAGATTGAGATGGATGGTTTTAAGTTCGCTCATGTCATTCGGCAGCTTCCGCAGTCTTTCATTCCGCCGCTTCCGCGGCCTTGCGTCCCCATTCGATCGTCTCGCGGCGCATGTAATCGGTGAACCACATCGGATCGGTGGGGAAAGTCGCCTTGCCGTTGGCGAAAATGCGCGCGCATGCGCGGCGTGACGATAGACAGAACATGTGCACTGACATCGGCATGCCGCCGGTGTGGCAGTAGCCGACCTCGATATGGCAATCGATCACCATGGAGGAGCCGACGAAGCCCATCGCGCCCATGCCGATGCTGTTGCCGAGTTCCTTGAATTCCTCTTCCAGCGCGGCGATGCGCGGGTCCGGGTTGCGCGATCCAACGATGCGCAGGCATGACGCCTGTTTGCCGAGCACCATGCTGGTGTCCTTGGAGCCGCCGAGCCCGATGCCGACGATGGCCGGCTGGCAGGCAAGTCCGCGCTTGCCGAAGCCGACCAGCGTGTCGAGATAAAATCGCTTGATGCCCTCGATCCCGTCACCAGGGAACAGCATGCGGTAATCCGTGCCGAACAGGCCGCCCTTGTGCACGGTGGTGAGTTCGATCCAATCGGCGTCGGGATGAAAGGCATATTCGATCTCCGGTGCATTGATCCCGACATTGTTGTTGTGATCGGTGCGCCATAATGGATGTACCCGATTGGGTCGCAGCGGCACGCCTGTCGTCGCCCGCGCGGTGGCGCGGCGCAACGCCGCCTCGAGCGCGATCGGGCCGCCTTCGATCCGCGCTTCATTGCCGATTTTCACGTACCAGCGCGGCAGGCCGGTATCACCGCACATGGCGCGGCGGTCCTCTTTCGCCGCTTCGTAGTTCTCAAGCATGGCCTTGATGACAAACGCGGAGAGATCGCCCTTTTCGGTGTCGGCGCAGCGCCGCAAACCGTCGAGGTAATCGTCGGGGATTTCGATGGCGGCCTTCGCCATCAGCTCCTCGGCGGTACGTTGAAGGGATGCGAGGGGAATCATTTTGCTTTGCCGCATGCGGCTGCGATCGGATCGCGCAGCAGCGTCTCGCCCGGTTTGACATGGGTGAACAAGACCGGCGCGTCGGTCAGTTCAATCCGCCCGGCCTTCTGGCGGGCCACCGTGAATGTCGAGGTCGCCAGCTCGCCCGGTTCGGGAAAATCGGAACGATAATGCGCGCCGCGCGAATTTTCGCGCCGCAGCGCCGCCAGCGCAATCACGCGGCTGACCTCGCACAGCGAACGCAGATTGAGCCAGTCGTGCCAGGTCAAATTGAAGCGGCGATCGCCGTCAGAAATGCCGGTCGCGAGTAGTTCCGCTTCGATGTCGTCGACCACCTTTAATCCGTGTTCGATGCCGGTGCGATCGCGCACCACACCGACATAGTCCCACATTGTGTCGAGAAGCTTTTCCCGCAGCGCGTTGACATCGCCGGCCTGGCGCGAGAACGGCTGCTGCGCCCGCGCCAATTCGAAATCGAGTACGTTCGTATCGGGCGCGCGATGGCCTGGATTCCTGGCAATCCACTGCGGCATCACGTCGCCGGCAATGCCGCCGAAGACGGTCGAATTGGCGACACCGTTGCCGCCGAGCCGGTTGGCGCCGTGCATGCCGCTTGCATCCTCCCCGGCGACAAAAAGGCCAAAGCATTCGGTCGCCGTATCCACATCACAGACCAGCCCACCCATAAAATAGTGTGCCGTAGGCACCACTTCGACCAGTCCGCCGGCGAGATCGAAGCCGCAATCGCGGCAACGGTCGACCATGCCCTTGAATTCCTTGGCCACCTTGGCTGCGCCGAGATGGCTCATTTTGATATAGACCCCGCCGTTCGGCGTGGTCCGGCCGGCCTTCATCTCCGCATAGATGGCGCGGCTGACGACGTCGCGCGTGGTGCGCTCGAGCTTGGGATCGTAATCGGCCATGAAGCGATGCATGGCGCCATTGAGCAGATGCCCGCCGGCGCCGCGTAAGCCTTCTTCCAGCACCGTGCCGGTCATGCGCGTATCCGGTCCGGCCAGCAATCCGGTCGGATGGAACTGCACCATCTCCATGTCGCGCAGCGGCAAGCCGAGCCGCAGCGCCATGGCGAGGCCGTCCATGCTCTTGTCGCCAGACGGCGTGTGATAGCGATACATGGTCGGGCCGCCGCCGGTTGCCAGCAGCACGGCTCGGGCATTGACGAAGCGGAATGCTCCGCTGCGCACGTCGATCATAAGAACGCCGGCAAGCGCACCGTCTTTCGCCGGGATCAGCGCGACCGCGCGATGCTCTTCCAGGCGGCGGACCGGCTGCGCCCAGACTTGCTCCATCAGCCGGTTGATGAGCTCGATGCCGGTGAGATCGCCCTTGTGCACGGTGCGATCGAAGCTCTGCCCGGCGAAGGCCTTGCCGTGCAGCGTGCCGTCGGGATTGCGGTCGAAGAAACAGCCGATCTCGTTCTCCAGTTCGCGCACCCGCTCGACGGCGGTGGCGACCAGTGTCCAGGCGAGCTCCTGATGCGGCAGCCATTTGCCGCCCTCGATCGTGTCCATGAAATGGCGCTCGACCGAATCGCCGGGGTTGATCGCCACGTTGTAGCCGCCCTGCACCATGCGGGTGCAGCCGCATTTGCCGAGGAGGCCCTTGCTCGCGATCGTGACATCGAGATCGGGATTCGCTTTGAGCGCATGCAGCGCCGCAAACAGCCCGGCGCCGCCGGAGCCGAGGATCAAAATGTCGGTCTTGAGATGCTCGACGTCCATGAGAGTTCAGAACACGCGGGTCAGAAAAGCGAACGCGACAAGAGCCGACAGTGCCGCGGCAGCGGTGGCGAGCTGCTTCTGGCCGTCGCGCCAGTCGAAGTTTTCAATCACCAGAATGCGCAGGCCGCCGAGTAAATGAACGGTGAACAGGAACATGAGGCCGATTTCGGCGAGCTTGACCAGCGGCCGATCGGTCCAGCGCAGAAAATCTTCAAATCGCGCTTCGCTGTCGATTGCGAGACCAAGCGCGAGGAAGTGCAGCGGCAGGAAGATCGCGAGCGCCAGGCCGGAAAGCCGATGCACCATCGCGGCGATCCACAATGCGCTGCCGCGATGTTTGATTTGTCGCGCAATCACGGCAGCACCACGGCGGCAACGCCGCGCATGCCAAGCAGCGCCAGCAGCAAACCGAATATGATGGCGCAGGCGCCGGCGCCGCGTTCGGAGAGCGGCGACCATTCGGTCAGTACGTTGCGCACGCCGATCGATGCGTGGATCGACACCGCCAAGACGAACAGCCCGTAGAACGACGCCCAGGCGATGCTGCCGCGGGTGCGCGCGAGAATGTCCGCGGCGCTGACGCCGTGCCGCGTTGCGTAGAAGATCACGGCGATGTGGATGAGAACGAGCGGCGCCATGATCGCGGCGGTGGCGCGCTGCCATACGTATAGGCGCACATTCATGCCGTGATCTCGCCTTTGAGATAAGCCGCCGCGGTGCGGCGCTTCAGCCCGGCGATCGCGGCAGTGGGATTGAGCGCCTGCGGGCACAGTTCTTGGCAGGACTGGTGCGAATGGCAGGCGTGGCAACCGCCGGAACCGGCGATTGCCTGCAATCGTGCGCGATTGCCGCCGTCGCGCTCGTCATTGACCAGCGTCCAGGCGCGCGTAAGCGCTGCGGGGCCGAGGTAATCGCTGTTCCAGCGCACGGTATCGCAGGCCGAATAGCACACCCCGCAATTGATGCATTCGATCGCGGCATCGGCTGCCATGCGCGCCGGCGCGTCCGGCCTGATCTGCGCGATGGCGTCGTGCCGGGTCTTGGTTGGCGCGAAGACGCCCTTCGCCTGCTGCCATTTCTCAAAGAACGACTGCATGTCGGTGGCGAGATCTTTGATCACCGGCAAATTCTCGAGCGGACCGATCTCAAGCCTGCCGCCGGCGGCGACTTTGGCGACATGGGTGCGGCAGGTCCAGCGCGGTTTGCCGTTCACGGTCATCGCGCACGAACCGCACACTCCCACGCGGCAGGCAAAACGATATGACAGGGTTGGGTCGATATGCCGCTGCACGAAAGTGACGACGTCGAGCACAGTCTGGCTTTGGCGCTGCGGCACGCGATAGGTCTCATAATGGCCGTCCTGCGCGCCGCGCCAGAGCGACAC
>CATPBC010000445.1 GCA_955652195.1 uncultured Xanthobacteraceae bacterium
CACCTACGGCGCTGGAAACGGCTGGGAGCGCGTTACGCCGTGGAGTGGTTGGGCCGTCCGGTGCAGCGCGTGGACGAATCGTTCCGATTCTTGGTCGAAGAAGTCGGCCTTGAAGGGCAGGTGATCCCGCACACTCTACGGCACACTTGCGCGACATGGCTCATGCGGGCTGGGGCTGATCCCTGGCAGGCCGCGGGCTTCCTTGGTATGACCATCGTGACGCTTGAACGAACCTACGGACATCACCATCCAGACCACTCAGCCGGCGTTCACGCAGCGTTCCAGAGGCACCGAACCGCCAACGTTTCGCCAACGATTGCCGTGAACCGACGGTGAACATTCATTGGCGGCAAGCGCCAGAAATACCTGATTTTGCTAGACTCGCTTGTAACCTCGTTCGTGATAAACGAGCGCCGGTCCGCTCTGGCCCATTCGCACCGCTTCCACCGCCCCAAACACAATATTGTGCGAAGCCATCGCCTTGGTTTCGATCGTGCGGCAATCGAATGACACGACGGCTGATGCCAGAACTGGAGCACCGGTCTTTAACGTGATCCACTCGCCGGCGGAGAACCGCTCGTGCAGGTGTACGCCGCTTCGTCCTGCGAACAGATCGGCGAGTTTTTCTTCCGCGGCGCCCAATGTGTTGACGCAGAACACGCCGTTTTGCGCCAGCAAAGGCGCGCTGGCGCTGCGCCGATTGAGACAAACGAGCAGCATCGCCGGCTGATCGGAGACCGGGCAGACGGCGGTCGCGGTGAAGCCGGTTTTTCCTGCCATCCCGGCGGTGGTGACGACATGCACCGCGGCACCGAGCCGGCTCATCGCTTCGCGAAACACAAGCGGATCGACACTGGCAATTGGACCCGGCCCGACCGCCGTGAAGGCGCCGTCCATTGCATCGTCGGGCCGCTGGTCGATCCAGCTCATTGCGGCATTCTACCGTGCCAGCGAGGTCGGATAACAGAGACCAGATGACCTCCGGCTCTCCGCCCTACTCCGCTGCCCGCGCCTTCTGCGGCAGACCAGGATAGGCGACATCGTCAGGATCGAGCCAAGCCGGATCGGTCCAGCCGTTTTCGTCGTATTCGGACATGCATTGGTCGGCGAGCGCCGTCATTTGCTCGAGCGTGCCGGAGGCGCGCGCATTCCACAGCGCCTGGATGCGGATATCCTCGTGGTTGCCGGCGTAATTGCGCTCGTAAAGCTCGTGGCGCCCGCCGAATTCGGTACCGATCGCATCCCACAGCAATTTCATGACCTTGATGCGCTCTTTGTAATCGATGCCGTAGGAGCCGCGCACGTACCGCGCCAGATAGCGGTCGATCGCCGGATTTTTGAAATCTTTGGCCGACGAGGGCAGATAAATCAGCGATGAGGCGACGATCTTTTCGACGATTTCCTTGACGCGGCCATAGGCATCACCGGCGAAAACGCGATAGCTCGAACCTGATTGCTGATTAGGCAGCACCGCGCCGTTCACCCACGGCGTCGGGTTCATAGCCATTGCGTCAGTCAGCGCCCAGAACAGATTGCGCCAAGCAATAACTTCGCCGAGCATCGCCTGATTGCCGCGAAACTCGTCCGAGCCGGCCGCGTGCAACGCCTTGGCGATGACACCCACCAGAAAGTCGAGCTTTACGGCGATCCGCGTGCAGCCCTGGAATTGGTAGCCGGCAAGAAATCCGGACTGCGCAAAAAATATCTTGAGCTTCTCCAGATCGCGGTAAAGCAGCACGTCTTCCCAGGGAATGAACACGTTGTCGAAGACGAAGATCGCATCGTTCTCGTCGAACCGCGACGACAACGGGTAATCGAACGGCGTGCCCATCACGCTCGCCATCATCTCATAAGAGGTGCGGCACAGTAGTTTCACGCCGGGCGCACTCATCGGCGCTATGAACATCACGGCAAGGTCGGTATCGTGCAGCGGCACCGCGGCGTTCTGGCCGAGAAAGTTATAGTGTGTGAGTGCCGACGATGTGGCGACGACCTTGGCGCCCGATACATAGATGCCGGCGTCGGTATCCTTTTGAATGGTGATGAACACGTCCTTCACCTGATCGACCGGTTTGGCGCGGTCGACCGGTGGATTGACGATGGCGTGGTTCATGAACAGCACGTTCTCTTGCGCCCGCCGATACCAGGCCTTGGCGTTATTGGCGAACCGTCCGTAGAAGTCGTAGTTGGCGCCCAGCGTGTTCATCAGCGACGCTTTGTAGTCCGGCGAGCGCCCCATCCAGCCATAGGACATGCGTGCCCAACAAGCGATGGCGTCGCGCTGCGTTATCAGGTCTTCACGCGAGCGCGCGGCGCGGAAAAATCTGTGCGTAAAGCCGCCGGAGCCGGTGTCGGTCTCGCAGGTGAGCAAGTCCTTCGTTTTCTCATCGTGTAGCGCGTCGTAAAGCCGCGCGATCGAGCGTGCGGCATTGCGAAAGGCCGGATGAGTAGTGACGTCCTTCACCCGCTCGCCATAGACGTAGACTTCGCGGCCGTCGCGCAAACTCTCAAGATATTCGGCGCCGGTGAATGGCCGGCCCTTGGCGCCGATGGCGTCCTCGCTTTTGACCCGTTCCATGAGGGTCTCTCCTTGATCTTGCCGTCACGCCTAACCCGCCGCCGCCGAGCAGACAAGTGAACCGTTTCCAGCCGATTATTGCACAAAACGGCAAGTACAATCTGGACTGCCGACCTGGACTTGCCGACCTGGACTGCCGACCCGCACGCCCCTGCCGGCGTGCTCGCAGCGTTGCCGCTCTAAGCGCCCGCTGTTAAGAGTTCTGCGGGTCTGGCGAAGACTTCGACGCAAGGCTTCGACACAAGGCTTCGATGCATGGACTATTTCGCCCAACAGCTGATCAACGGCATCACGCTCGGTTCGATCTATGGCCTCATCGCCATCGCCTACACGATGGTATTTGGCAATATTGGGATGGTGA
>CATPBC010000446.1 GCA_955652195.1 uncultured Xanthobacteraceae bacterium
ACCGCCATGCCATGCCGGCGCGCCGCTGCAATCACTTTGCTCTGGTCGAGATATGGATGCGTCTCGATCTGCAAAACCGCGATCGGTTCGCTGGCGAGCTTCACCGCCTCATCGATCATTGCAATGTTGAAATTGGCGACGCCGATATGTTTGGCAAGTCCGGCCTTTTTCACCTTGCACAGCGCGGCGATCGATTCCGCAAGCGGCACCTGGGCGTTCGGCCAAAGGATCATCAACAGATCGACCCAAGGCAGCGCCAGGCGCTCCAGGCTTTCGTCGACCGAACGCTCGAAATCGCCGGACGCCAGGCGGTTGAACCAAACCTTGGAGGTGAGAAAAATCTCTTCGCGCATGATCCCGGAGCCGCACATGCCGGCGCCGACCTCGCGCTCGTTGCCGTACATTTGCGCGGTGTCGAGATGGCGATAGCCGAGCTTAAGGGCAGCGTCGACCAACTGGACGCAGACATCCTCTTTCAGCGTCATGGTGCCGAAGCCGAGAATGGGAATGCGCGCGCCATGAGCTTCGATGATATGAGTTTCGATGCTATCCATGCTTGCAATGACCTCCGTGCCGGTAATGACATTGAATTCTGCCCGCGACATCGGGCGCGCCGCAGCATCGGCGATTGCCGGCAGCAATTCCAGCGGGTTGCTAAGGGGGAGGCCTATGCGCCGTCAGCGCGCCTTGCCGAGCACGGCAAAGGCGGCATCTGGCGCTTCTTCGAGCACTTTGAGGAGCGCGCGGGCGGGACCGCGCGGCGAGCGCTTGCCCTGCTCCCAATTGCGCACGGTCTCGACCGGTACGCCGATACGCGCGGCAAAGGCAGCCTGCGTGAGCCCGGTGCTTCCCCGCACGTTACGGGCATAGCGCGCTTCTTGAGCGCGCGCCGCATTGTGCGCGGCCGTGGCAATGGCACGCGGATCACTGGCGATCGGCCGCTCGCTGCCGTCGGGAAGGACCTCGACCAGGCGTCCGTCTGCTTTCAACCGCACGCGAAGCATCGCGCTAGCTCCCGCGCTTTCCAGCGCGGGATCATAGCTGATTCGCCGTGGATTCAGTGGGTTAGTATGGCTGCCTTAAACTGGGCCAATGCCTTATAGGTGCGCTGGCCGACTAGGCCATTGGCTGCTAACGGCCTGCCGCCTTACCGGACGAAAGGACTTTCCGACGTGCACAATCTGCGGATAAACGCGCAGCGGCTTTGGGACTCGTTGATGGAGACCGCGCGGATCGGCGCGACGGCGAAGGGCGGCATCTGCCGCCTCACACTAACCGATCTCGACCGCCAGGTGCGCGATTGGCTCAAAGCGCAATGCCAGGCGCTCGGCTGCACGGTCACGGTCGACGAGGTCGGCAACATGTTCGCCACCCGCCCCGGCAAGAACCCGTCATTGCCGCCGATCGCAATCGGCTCGCATCTCGACACCCAGCCGACCGGCGGCAAATTCGACGGGCCGCTTGGCGTCCTCGCCGGGCTCGAAGCGCTCCGCACGCTGCACGACCACAGCCACACCACCAATGCGCCGGTCGAACTCGTCAACTGGACCAACGAAGAAGGCGCGCGCTTTGCCCCCGCTATGCTCGCCTCCGGTGTTTTTGCCGGCGTCTTCACCGCCGATTACGCCTATGGCCGGACCGATCGCGACGGCAAAACGTTCGGCGACGAATTGCAGCGCATCGGTTATCGCGGTCCGGAGAAAGCCGGCACACGGAAATTAGCCGGCATGTTCGAGCTGCACATCGAGCAGGGACCGATCCTCGAACACGAGGGGCGGACGATCGGCATCGTGCAAGGCGCCCAGGGCGTCCGCTGGTACGACATCACCATCACCGGACAGGACGCACATGCCGGCGCCATGCCGATGGCGTTGCGCAAGGACGCGCTCCTCGGGGCCGCGCGCGTCATTGAGCGGGTCGACGCGATCGCCCGCGATCTGTCCGACGCGGTCGGCACCGTCGGCGTGATCGACAACAAATCAAACAGCCGCAATGTCATCCCGGGCGAGGTGTTCTTCACCGTCGATTTCCGTCACCCTCAAGAAAAGTGTCTCGATTGGATGGAAATGCAGCTACAGGACGCGCTCGCGGAAACCCTCACGCCCATGCAGCTCATCTATCGCGAGAATCGGATCTGGGCATCTCCGCCCGTCCATTTTTCGCCTGAACTCATCGATTGCGTCCGGGTCGCGGTGGAAACGGCCGGCCTTTCGTATCGCGACATCGTCTCCGGCGCCGGACACGATTCCGTCTACATCGCCCGCGTCGCGCCCACGACCATGATCTTCGTACCGTCGCGCGACGGCATTTCGCATAACGAAGCCGAATGGACGAGTTTGGAGGACTGCGCCGCCGGCGCGCAGGTCTTGCTCAATGCGGTGCTGGAATACGATCGCCGCTTGGAAAGCCGCGGCTTGGCCGACGCGCGAGCGGCGGAACGCGGCCGGCACGCTACATTTGGGTGAAGAACTGTAGCAGCACCGCCCGCCGCGCAGTTTCGCGCGCATTGCACGCCGCGCTCATCGGAATCGCCATCGTGCCTTGAATCTTGTCCCAATAAAAATTGCACGTCGTGTCACGGTAAGCGACCCAGGCGCGCTGCATGGCGCGAAGCTTTGCAATCTGCTGGTCCTCAAGCGTATCGAGCAGGCTTTTGAAATTTTCGTTGAGGAGATTGTCCCAAATCGCCGTTTCAAGGCGGTAACAATCGGCCGTACCGACATTGGAGGAGCCTTCGGGTGTTTGAGTGCATGGGTCACCGACGAGTTTGAACAAGCACTCTCGCCCGACCGCATCCAAATCGTTCTGGTATTTCGCGGCACAGTTACGAATGGCCGAGACCTCTTTCGCCGTCGGCTTACGCGGTTCCGCCTGCGCACACGCCAATGGCAACGCGGCCGATATGACGGCGACCGCCAGCAAATTTCGTGCTGCCATTATCTTCACCGCGTCTTTTCGAAGATTTCGCGTCCGATCAGCATGCGGCGGATTTCGCTGGTGCCGGCGCCGATCTCGTAAAGCTTGGCGTCGCGCAGGAGCCGGCCGGCTGGATAGTCGTTGATGTAACCGTTGCCGCCCAGGCATTGGATGGTTTCGAGAGCCATCCAGGTCGCGCGCTCGGCGGCATAGAGGATGGCGCCGGCGGCATCCTCACGCGTGGTCTCGCCGCGGTCGCAAGCCCTGGCGACGGCATAGACGTAGGCCTTCGCGGCGTTGAGCGTGACATACATGTCGGCGAGCTTGGCCTGCATGAGCTGGAAGCGGCCGATCGGCTGACCGAATTGGGTGCGCTGATGCACGTAGGGAATGACGAGATCGAGGCAG
>CATPBC010000447.1 GCA_955652195.1 uncultured Xanthobacteraceae bacterium
GGCCGCCAATATACCTATTGCAAAATTGCCGGCACCAAGCGCGACCGCGAAGCCGACGAGAAAGACGCCTGTTGTCAGCGTCCCCATAGCCTCGCTCGCAAGCGCGTCGTAGAGGATCAGCTTGAGAACGCGTCGCTGTTCCGCATCGCCAGCCGATAGTTCTGGATCGTGAGCCGGCTTTCTATAGTCGGCGTCTCTCAACTCATCGACTTTGCTGTTAAGCACTCGTGATGCCTCGCGCGAACGGCGCATCGTCGATGGGCGCCGACACAGCAACTGTTGCAGGGAGGAGCCAGACAGTGATTGAATCACCTTGATGAGCAGTCTACTCGTAACATTCTGAGCAGATCGTCGTCTGGGGCGACAAATTCCTGTTCCCGGGCCTCTTGATAGGAAATCCAGCGAAACCCTCCGTTTTTTCAATGCTATTGAATACATCGGAATTGACCTGCCCCCTTCAGACGGAGCCAAGGGTAAACTTGGCATTGCCGATCTGACGGAGGGATACCATGCCACGGAAGAGGCATTCGGCTGAAGAAATTGTTGCGAAGCTGCGCCAAGCTGATGTGTTGCTAGCGCAGGGACAGACCGGAGCGGATGCGTCCGAGTGTTGGGTGTCACCGAGACGACCTATTATCGATGGCGGTCGGAGTTCGGAGGCCTGAAGGGTGACCAAGTGAAGCGGCTGAAGGAGCTCAGATGCAACTAGTCAATGCATTTTGCCGGTAATTAGAAATGGCCGCTACCATCTGTGGCCTTCGAGATCGCCGGTGATCGTCGGTGGCGTTTTCCCGAGTTCTTGTAATACGTCCCGCCAGTCACCGATTTCGTCCGTGCGAATAAAGTGATGCCGAATGTCAATTCGTCTCCTGCCGCGCACTCTGCGCCTTCCCAAATTGCATTCCAACCCCGAGGCAAACCCATGATCATCACCGCCGCCCATATCACGCCGCTTGTCGCCCTTATCGCCGGCGTCCTCATTCTGGTCATGCCGCGGTTTTTGAACCTTGTCGTCGCGATCTATCTCATTATTGTCGGATTGATGGGGCTCAATGCCATCTACCACTGGGTGCAATAACGTCGAAAAGCCGGGCTCACTCGAACCCATGGTCCCAATGGTCAAATCGCGCTCTAAAATCTCCCGACAGCCGGTAAAGAAATCTCCGGCCCGCGCCGCGGGCAAATCCGCGCGCAAATCCACGGCGGCGAAGACGGCTACAAAAGGCAAATATGTCTACGCCTTCGGCGGCGGACGGGCCGAAGCGCGCGCGACGATGCGCAACCTCCTTGGCGGCAAGGGCGCGGGCCTTGCCGAGATGACCTCTCTCGGCCTTTCTTTTTTTTTTTTTTTTACGTTGACCACCGAGTTCTTCACTTATTTCTATGAGCACGGCAAAACCTATCCGAAAGATCTAAAAGCACAGGTCGAAGCCGCGCTCGGCGACGTGGGCCGCACCACCGGGAAAAAATTCGGCGACGGCGAAAATCCGCTGCTGGTCTCGGTGCGCTCCGGCGCGCGCGCGTCGATGCCGGGCATGCTGGATACGGTGCTCAATCTCGGGCTTAACGACGTGACGGTCAAAGCGCTTTCGCAAAAATCCGGCGATCGGCATTTTGCCCAAGATAGCTACCGGCGCTTCATCACCATGTATTCCGACGTGGTGCTCGGCATCGCGCACCACCACTTCGAGGAAATTCTCGACGACCACAAGGATCGCAACGGCTACACGCTCGACACCGATCTTGACGCCGAGGATTTGGAACAGCTCGTCACCCGCTACAAAAAACGCGTCGAGGAGGAAACCGGAAAGCCGTTTCCGCAGGACCCGCACGCGCAATTGTGGGGCGCGATCGGCGCCGTGTTCGGCTCGTGGATGAACCAGCGCGCCATCACCTATCGCCGCCTGCACAACATTCCGGAGAGCTGGGGCACCGCGGTGAACGTGCAGGCCATGGTGTTCGGCAATATGGGCGAGACGTCGGCCACCGGCGTCGCGTTCACGCGCAATCCCTCGACCGGCGAGAAAAAGCTTTACGGCGAGTATTTGATCAACGCGCAAGGCGAGGACGTCGTCGCCGGCATCCGCACTCCGCAGGAAATCACGGAAGCCGCGCGCAAGGAGGCCGGCTCCGACAAGCCGTCAATGGAGGCGGCGCTGCCGGACGCCTTTGCCGAGCTTAAGCGCATCCACGCCAAGCTCGAACGCCACTACCGCGACATGCAGGATCTCGAATTCACGATCGAGCAGGGCAAGCTGTGGATATTGCAGACCCGCAATGGCAAGCGCACGGCGCAGGCCGCGCTCCGCATCGCCGTCGAACTCGCCCAGGAGAAATTGATAACGAAGGAGGAGGCGGTGGCGCGGATCGATCCCGCGGCGCTCGATCAGCTCCTGCATCCGACCATCGATCCCAAAGCCGAACGCAAGGTGATCGCCACCGGCCTGCCGGCCTCGCCCGGCGCCGCCTGCGGCGAAATCGTGTTCTCCTCCGAAGAGGCCGAAGCGCTCAAGAGCCAGGGCCGCAAGGTAATCCTGGTGCGGGTCGAAACCTCGCCGGAAGACATTCACGGCATGCACGCCGCCGAAGGAATTTTGACCACGCGCGGCGGCATGACCTCGCATGCCGCAGTGGTGGCGCGCGGCATGGGCAAGCCCTGCGTCTGTGGCGCCGGCGCGCTGCGCGTCGATTATCGGGCGCAAACCATGACTGCCGGCGGCACGACGCTGAAGAGGGGCGACACGCTCACCATCGACGGCGCGACCGGCCAGGTGCTCGCCGGCAAGGTGCCGATGATGGAGCCGACGCTCGGCAGCGAATTCGCCACCGTGATGAAATGGGCCGATACGTTCCGCAAATTGAAAGTGCGCGCCAATGCCGACACGCCGGCGGACGCCCGTACGGCGATCAAATTCGGCGCCGAAGGCATCGGGCTTTGTCGCACCGAGCACATGTTCTTCGACGCAGATCGCATCCGCGCCGTGCGCGAGATGATTTTGGCACAGGACGAGAAATCGCGCCGCGCCGCGCTGGCGAAACTGTTGCCGATGCAGCGCGCCGATTTCGTCGATCTGTTCAAGATCATGGGCGGCCTGCCGGTGACGATCCGGCTTCTCGATCCGCCGCTGCATGAATTCCTGCCGCACAGCGAGAAAGAGATCGCCGAAGTGGCGCAGGCCATGGGCGCCGATCCGCAAAAACTCGCCGATCGCGCCCACGAGCTGCACGAATTCAATCCGATGCTCGGCTTCCGCGGCTGCCGCCTCGCCATCGCGTACCCTGAAATCGCGGAAATGCAGGCGCGCGCGATCTTCGAGGCCGCGGCCGAAGTCGGCCGCGCCACCGGCAGGCCGGTCGCGCCGGAAATCATGGTGCCGCTGATCGCCAGCAAAGCTGAGCTCGATCTGGTGAAAGAGCGCATCGACGCGATGGCGGAAAAGGTCGCCGCCGAGACCAAGACCGAGATCAAATATCAGGTCGGCACCATGATCGAATTGCCGCGCGCCGCGCTGAAGGCCGACGAGATCGCCGAGACGGCGGAGTTCTTCTCCTTCGGCACCAACGATCTGACGCAGACCGCATTCGGCATCAGTCGCGACGATGCCGCGAGTTTCTTAGGGATCTATATGTCGAAGGGCATTTTGCCGGCCGACCCGTTCGTGTCGATCGACCGCGAGGGCGTCGGCGAACTCATCCGCATCGCCACCGCGCGCGGCCGCAAGGTGCGGAAAAATCTCAAGCTCGGCATTTGCGGCGAACACGGCGGCGACCCGGCCTCGGTTGCGTTCTGCCACGACGTCGGGCTCGACTACGTATCGTGTTCGCCGTTTCGCGTGCCGATCGCACGCCTCGCCGCCGCCCAGGCCGCTCTCGGCAGGGGCGCGACCGTGGACGGATAGTTGGAACCGAAAGTTCCCGTTCGAACGCTCGATCTTGGTTGCGTGGAACTTTCGCATACAATCACGCAAGCATAATTCCGACGTCCGGCTGCGATCGCTGCGCGCATTTGCGCGATTAACGCCTTCGCAACAAGCCGATCCCAAGCGGCGCAGAGTCGATCCCAAGACGTTTCACGGTCAAGTGCCGGCCGCGAGCCGCGGCCGGCAGACATTGCTCAAAACTCGGACGGCAAATTAGCTGATGTCCGTTATGCAGCGCATTTCGGACTCATGTCGGACATCGTGCCATGTCGCAGATGGGCCGATACTGTTGCAAAAGTCGCCGCCTACCTGCCCGATGGGCAAAAATGGGCAATAATAGAATCCAAACAGCCGGATTCTTGAATCAATATTCCCCATTCACGCTCAATTTGGAAAAAGTGTTCTTCGCTCCGAGGCCAAAAATCTTTTTGCAACAGTATCGGCCAGGAAGCGACATATGCGCTGCAGCATTGATCGCGACCTATTGGGGCATGAGCTGCCGAATTTTCGCCAGCAGTTGGCGCGGACTGTAGGGTTTCGGCACATAGTCATCGCAGCCAGCCAAGCTGCCGTGTGCGCATTAGCCCTCAAATTTTAAGTGCAGGTTCGAGCGAGTGGCCACCCACAGATCGGGTGGCCACAAAGCTGACGTAACCAGTCAACCCACAAATGCGGCCCGCCGTTGGGCTTCGACCTCAACCGCAGTCCTTGGCTCCGCTGGCAACTGGAGAACTGTAGCTTCCTGACCTTCTCTCAAACATGTCAGGAGCTCGATCTGGCCGTCTGGAAATTCCAGGGCATCGTGATGGGCGGCGACCTTGTCTTTGTTGATTTGCCGAAAGATCGCCGTCTTATACTCGATTGCACTGTCGTCGTGCCACGGCCACAATCTAGTTGGCAGGCCCTTAACCTCGTGAGCAAAGGCTAACTCCGTTCCCGGCAGAACGCAGACTGCGACGCTCGGGTCTTCCGATGCCGCGAATCCTCGCGTGCCAGTGCCAAAGTCGCGTGTTGTTAGCTTGTCACCAACCTTAGCAGGCCGTGATTTAACGCTTTGAAGGCTGTAGTCACACATCTCGGAACTCTCCCATTGGAAAGCCCCTCAGCCAGCTCAACCTTATCCTCTTTCTTATCCTAGCGCATCAGTGGACACTATTGCGCCACCGCGCGAGACCTCGCAGATCTATTCACTATGGAGACAATAATCACCGCGCGAGCAATTGTCGCCATTGCTCGCCGTGCCTTTCTAACCCGGTATGCGCACGCAGGCGCTACGTGGTCATGCCGGCGTTTGTCCAGCCACTCGATAGGAATCGAGAGGTGGTGTCCATGAACTTTTGTCCATTGGACATTAGCAGACGTGCGTCTTCAGCGCGCGCACCCATCTCGTCGTTCAGCCATTCCTGATAAGCCGCAACGGCGTCGGGAACTGAATGAGCGTCTGTTAATTTTTTCGACAGTTTGAGACTGAGTTCGACTTCAGCCGTTGCACGCGCCATCCAGTCACAGCGCATTTCCTGAAGCGTATTGAAGAATTCTGAGCCCGCCGGATTAGCCGAACGATCTGAGCGGGTCTCCTCTCTAGGCATGGTCTGATTCCCTCTTTGCAGGTTGGGAACCCAGCCAAAAGCTCACCCGCCAAAAAGCACTACCTCAATTCTTAGACCGAAATGTGAAGACTGAACGTCATCGCCAAACCTTTTACATCCACGTTATGCACGCTGGAGGTGAGTTGAGGGCCGACAGCAATTTAGTGAGTAACGAACGTCCGCAATGGGGTGGTGAGTTCAACCGGTCACTGCAACACTGCTCGCCGGAGCTCTCCGGTGTGGCGCTGGAGCAATTCCTCCATTGAGAGCCAAGATCTTAGACACCGCTTTCGTTCCTCGAGCGCCCGAGCGACGTCGGCCACCCATTGGCCGCTCTTCCAGCGCTCCCAGAGCTCAGCCTTCTGCTTCGGCGTGAACCATGTCCGTGCATGCCCCTCCATATGCATATCGTTCCAACGAGCCAGATTAGAAGGGAAGGGTGTTGCGTCGATCAGTTGAATCCGCCGTCAATCGCGTCGTTTCGAGCGTGCGTCAGACACTTCCGCTTTGCCTCCGATTCCAGACTTCTAGCAGCGTTAGCGAACCGACGTTTATTGGCCAATAGCGACCGAATGCGCCACAACGAAGAACGTCCCTGGCGTCTCACGCACTCCGAAACTCTGCAAGTTGAATGCAAAACTGCAAGCTGCCGAGCAGTTGACAGATCGGCGACAACTTCGCCGATCTATCATCATTGGGTCGACTGACGCTGTTCAGGGCAGCTCTGATATAAGCTTCAGATATTCTTGCTCCGACCGCGCTCGGTTGGTGCGGGTGTGTACATTGCCATACGAGCCGAGCGCTAGCACAAATTTAGCGACGTTGTCTCCGTTCGCCGCCTCGACGAAAGAGACGAGATCGGTTTCGCCGTTGGTGAGCCAAACCTGCTTAATCTCAACACCCACCTTCTTGGCGAGGTCGCGAGCGGCGTTCAGACGTTTTTGCGCATCCTTAATCGTGCGGATCCCCTGATCGGTCCAATTCATCGATATCATGAATGTCGGCATAGGATCCTCCGTAGGGTGCTGTACGTACTTTTCCCGGCTGGACTTATGCACGGAGCTGTTGACCCACA
>CATPBC010000448.1 GCA_955652195.1 uncultured Xanthobacteraceae bacterium
AGACAACCGCGAGCACCGTGCCGCAGCAGCGAAACAGGCGGTCCCCCATCATCGAATCCTCATGTCGCTACGAACCGAGCGTAGCGGTCGCGCGTTGATTAAGATCAAGCCATCCATTGCCGGAGATGTCCATGCAAGTGCCCCTGGAAATCGCGTTCCACAATACCGAAAGCGAGAAATGGGCGGAGGAACTTATTCGCGACCGTGTCGCCGACCTAGAGGATTTGTATGGCCGCCTGACTTCCTGCCGCGTTCGCGTCGATCAACGGGCGAAGAACAGTTCCGGCACTATACCGCCGGTGGTGCGGATCGAGCTCGGCATTCCCGGCCATAATGAGCTGGTTGTCAGTCACGAGCCCGAACATCTCGAACGCAAATTTCAACATCCCGATTTGCGCAACGCGATCCATGAAGCGTTTCGCATTGCCGAGCGCCGCCTGCGCGATCTCAAGGAGCAGCGCGAGCGGCGGGCCGGACCCGTTGGCTCGCAATGACGAACCCATTCTCGCACCGATTGGCGCTCCGCATCCTTTTCTCATCGGGGAGGGAAACATCCATACTCACCTTACCGCGATGATGAACAACCGCGGGAAGCGGAGCAGCACTTTGCCGTCGAAGCGCGGCTTATAAGCGCTGACGATTTTTTCCGTATAGGCGGCGAGAAATTGCTCACGCGCGGCAGCGTCGAGCGGCGACAGGAACGGCTGCAGCGAGGATCCCTTGAACCACTCGGTGATGGCTAAAGGTGACGCCATCACGTGGTTGTAGACGATGTGCCAGATATCGATGGCGCGGCAGACCGGCTTGAGCAGATCGTAATAGGCTTCGGGCGGCGGCAGGTCCTCGCGCGGCGCCGCCTTGATCTCGGGGTGGTCGCGCCACGGGCCGCTCTCGCCGACTTCGCGCTGGAACACGAGCCCCGGCTCGCGCGTATTATCGGGCATCTGGATCGCCAGCACGCCGCCATCCGGCATGGCCCCCAACAGCCGCCGCATGATCGTCGGATGATCCGGCAGCCATTGCATCACGGCATTGCCGAAAATGAGATCGGTGCCGGGCTCCGGCGTCCAGGTTGCGATATCGCCCTGCACGAACTTGCAGGTCGGCAGCCGGTCGTGCGCCTTGCGCAACATGTCGGGCGACGAATCGAGCCCGATCACCTGCGCCTGCGGAAAGCGCTCGAGCAGAAGTTCGGTGGAATTGCCCGGGCCGCAGCCGAGATCGACCACAAGGCGCGGCTTCGCTAGCGGCACTTGCGCGAGCAGATCGCGCGGCGGCCGCGTGCGCTCATCCTCGAATTTCAGATATTGCCGTGCGCTCCAATCTTCCATCCACTAGCCTTTTGTGTTCTTGGGTTTGAGATTGCCGATACGATTCAATTATTGTCTCATTCCTAGCAGGCGGAGCGGAATATGTCCTTGCGGCAGACGTTTGTTGCGGCACTCGCTGTTGTGCTTACCGCGCATGTTGCCGGCGCAGCCCCTGCAGCGGGCGGGACCAGCCAACCCATACCCTGCGATGACATCGACAGCGTCGGCAGAGCAAAAATGTCCGCCGACGGCACGATCACACTGCAGCTCCGCTCATTATGGCCGAATCCCATCGCCGAGACCCAGCTTGTCTATGCTCCCGACGATCCGCAATACGAGGAGATCAAACACCATCTTGGCGGCATCGCGCCTGGCGAATCCAAGCCGGTGCCGCCGTGGTGCGGATTGAATTCCGAGCCGTGACGGATTTTGCTAGCGCGAAAACTTTTTGTATTTGATCCGTTGCGGAATGATCGACTCGATGCCCAGCCGGCGCATCTTGTCTTTCTCGTAGTCCTGGTAATTGCCTTCGAACCATTCGACATGGCTGTCGCCCTCGAAGGCAAGAATGTGGGTGGCGATGCGGTCGAGAAACCACCGGTCGTGGCTGATGATGACGGCGCAGCCGGCGAAATCCTCGAGCGCCTCTTCCACCGCGCGCAGCGTGTCGACGTCGAGATCGTTGGTCGGCTCGTCGAGCAGGAGAACGTTGGCGCCGGATTTGAGCATCTTGGCGAGATGCACCCGGTTGCGCTCGCCGCCGGACAATTGGCCGACTTTCTTTTGCTGGTCGGCGCCTTTGAAATTGAACGCCGCGCAATAGGCCCGCGAATTCACTTCGCGCTTGCCAAGCGCCAGTTGATCGAGGCCGCCGGAGATTTCTTCCCATACGCTCTTGGCGCCATCGAGCGTATCGCGCGATTGATCGACATAGCCGAGCCGCACCGATTCACCGATCTTGATGATGCCCTGATCGGGTTCTTCTTGCTCGGTGATCATAAGAAACAACGTGGTCTTGCCGGCGCCGTTCGGCCCGATGATGCCGACGATGCCGCCGGGCGGCAGCTTGAATGTGAGATCGTCGATGAGGAGATTGTCGCCGAAGCCTTTCTTGAGATGCTCGAAGTCGATGACGTTCTGGCCGAGCCGTTCCGTGACTGGAATGACGATCTGCGCGGTTTGCGTCTGCTTGTCGCCGGCTTTTTTCAGCAGTTCTTCGTAACGTTCATAGCGCGCTTTCGATTTCGCCTGCCGCGCCCGTGGCGAAGCGGCGATCCATTCCTGCTCGCGCGCCAGCGTGCGCTGATGGGCTGCTTCCTCACGGCCTTCCTGCTCCAAGCGTTTCTGCTTTTGAACGAGCCATGCCGAATAATTTCCCTGATAGGGAATGCCGCGGCCGCGGTCGAGCTCGAGAATCCAGCCGGTGACGTTATCGAGGAAGTACCGATCGTGGGTGACGATCAGGATGGCGCCGGGATAGTTGCGCAAATGACCTTCCAGCCACGACACCGACTCGGC
>CATPBC010000449.1 GCA_955652195.1 uncultured Xanthobacteraceae bacterium
ATTCACACCTTGGCACCTAGATGCCGTGAGCGGGAGCCATCCACCTCATATGTTATGGTGCGCATTACGGACCCATGTCGGACGTCGCATGAGATCGGTTCAGGGCCAGACTCGGACTCATACACCCATTCAGACGTAGCAGCGGACGACGATACACGGCGAACATCGCCAAGCTGCCAGAGCTGCTGCACAAACATGAAGCGTCAGCGAGCCCGGAGGCGGCGCAATCTGCGCGACCTTTAGACGCTCAGAGCGGGCGCATACCCCGTGATAACTTGAAGTTCTCTCCAGTTCAGTGCCCGGCGAGAGGCGAGACATGGACGAGCTATATTTAATAGGCACAGCATTATTCGCCGCTGCGGCTGTTCTCTTTTATCTCGGGCTCCCAAACCGCGCAGGTGAGAGTCCTAGATTCCTGAGATTCGAACTAGTACCGCTGCACAGTGATTATGACTCTTTGGTTTGGGCCTCGCGGAGGGTAGCGTGCTGTGGGTAGGCGCGGCCCATTTTGGCGCGAGCTTTGTTGGTTGTGAACATCCATTTGATGCGAGCGCCTGAGGCATTGCGCTGACCTTCCCATGCAGCGATTTCGGATTCGATCTGCTCGTTCGTGTCGATGCGTCTGTCGAGGCATTGGCTGCGCAGCACCCCGATCTCGATCTCAACCATGTTGAGCCAACTTGCGTGCTTGGGGGTGTAATGGAACTCCAGCCGTCGCAAAATGCGCCGGGCTTCGGCGGGTGGGAACGTCTGGTACAGAGCGCCGGCCGAATGGGTCGATAAGTTATCCTGCACAACCCGGATGTACTCGGCATCTGGATAATGGATATCGACGAGCTCGCGCATACATTGGGCGTAGTCTTCTGCGGCTCGCCGTTCGGTGACCTTGACCTTACGCCAGGGCCGATGCGCGTCGAGGAAGACGAACAGGTTGACCGTTCCGTTGCGTTTATATTCGCAGTCGAAGCGTTCGATCTGGCCCGGCTTGGCCGGGATCGGCTGGCGAACCTCGCCGATGAGCTGGGTCGGGCTCTCATCGAAACAGACCACCGGGCATTTCGGATCGGGGACTTCGGCGTAGAGGTCGAGCACATCCTCCATGCGCGCGACATACTCGCCGTCGACCTGCGGAATACACCACATGTCCTTGCGCCAGGGCTTGAGGTGGTTTTCGGCCAACCGCCGACGTACGGTTTCGCGGGATACGCTGGCGTGTTCAGTGAGGCTGACCAACTCACCCGCCAACAGCTCCAGGGTCCAACGGGCGCGGCCCTGCGGGGGCTTGGAGCAGGCGGTGGCGACTAGCAATGCTTCCTCTTTGCTTGAGAGCTTACGGCTTACTCCTGGACGTGGTGCTTCGCTGAGCGCCGCCTCCAGGTTGCCGAGCACGAAGCGCTGCTTGGTCCGGTAGACAGTCGAGCCGCCAACGCCCACGTTGGTTGCGATGTCGTCGTCGCTGGCGCCCGTGTCGGCGGCCAGCAAAATCTGCGCTCGTTTGAGCTTGCGTGCGGCGTGCTTGCCTCCGCTCAGAAGCGCCGTGAGGTCGGCGCGTTCGGTTTGGCTCAGCTCGACCCGATAGCGTACATTCATCTGTGCCTCCTCTTCGTTCGAGGCACGGAGGAACAATTGAATCGGATGGCCGCAGTGAGTCGCGCTGCAAAAGCCTTTACGCCCACGCAGGGCCAGTATCTGGCGTTTATCCACCTGTACACACGCCTGCACCGCCGGCCGCCGGCCGAAACGGACATGCAGGAATATTTTCGCGTCAGCCCACCTTCGGTTCACCAGATGGTGCTCACGCTCGAACGCGCAGGATTCATCCGACGGCAGCCGCGTGTCGCTCGCAGCATCGAAATGCTCGTTGATCCGAAATCCCTGCCGGAGCTACTTTGACCCCGGATTCAACCCGTCAAAATCACCGTGCAGCGGTACTAGTAGGATGCGGGCTTAGGCTGATCTCGGTAGGGAATTCGCTGCCGCCCTTCGGAAGGGCGCGTAGCTCCATTCCCACGCCCATCATGCGCGGCCTGGGGTCCTTCATGAAACGGTCCAGATGACCCCCATGAAGATTCTTACGACCGCGCCGGAGCGCCGTATCGGGTAGTCCGCCGCTATGCCCTGACCTTCGCGGCCGTTGTTCAGGAATTTGCAGCGCAAGTCCCTGCTGACAATCAGAGACCGTCCGTGCGCAATGAAGCATTTGGCGTCTTCGTTCTGTCTTTCGCGGGCCACTGTTCAGAAAGGGGCGGCAGTGCCTGTTCCTTGCCGGTCATGCGTTTAACCGTGATGGCATACACGGTGATGACATCGATCCGCGGGAAGAAGCCCTTGGGCCGTTGAGTCGCGGGCTTGCCGTATTTTGCCATCAACGCTTCGCAGAACCGCTGCTTAGCTTCCCTGTCGTCGACGATCCGTATCCGGCCGAACAGGCACACGCTTCGATAGGCGAGATCCGAATCGCATTCAAACCGGCCGTAGTCAAAGACGCCTTCCTTTGAGTGATCAGATCGACGAGGAGGAAAACCCCACGAAAGCTGAGGAGCTGTCGCATAAAGTAAACAAATTGGAGGAAAAACTGGGTCCCGAATATCTCGCGTTGGTTGGTGGCCTTAAGGACATCGACCCAAATTCCCAAGACGCTCAGGAGATCGGTTCGATACTCGAGGAGCGCTCGACAGATTCTGCGGAGATTAGCAAACCGGTTCCCAAAGCCGGCATGGCAAACCGTATTGGCTGAAGGCCCAACTGGCGACTGCGCAAGATCTTACGCGCTAGCAATCTTGTTGTAGATCGGCACCATAACTGCGGCGACGACCCAGCCGAACACAATGCTCCAAATCACACCCTCGATTAGCGCTCTGCCAGAGGTTTCAGGCGCGGTGGTGAAAAGTCGAATCCAGCCATGGGATG
>CATPBC010000450.1 GCA_955652195.1 uncultured Xanthobacteraceae bacterium
GAAACCCGCGCCGAGCGCGATGCCGGGCAGACCCGTGCCGTCTTGCGCGCGCAACTGGATGGCTCGTTGCCGGACGACGCAGAGGGTGTGGCGGTCGCCTACGAACCCGTATGGGCGATTGGGACGGGGCTGACGCCGACGCCGGACGATGTGCGCGAGATGCACACATTCATCAGGGCGCACATCAGGGCGCGGCTGTCGTCGCACTTCGCCGAAACCGGGCGCGATATGCGCATTCTTTATGGCGGTTCAGTGAGGCGGAGCAACGCAAAGCAATTGCTCACATTGGAAAACGTCGATGGCGCACTCGTCGGCGGCGCAAGCCTGGATACCGGTGAATTTCTGGCTATTGCCGGCGTCTATCGTGAATTATGAGCCGGAGATCTTTGCGAATGCAGGTGAAAGTCCCGGATTCCGCGAAACTGTGCCAATTGGGGTATTTGCCAATCGCAATTGCTTGACCCGCGCGGCTTTGGCGGGCAAAGCGCCATAGAAATGCCGCCGCGAACCGTATAGAGACCTCGCACCGTTCCTATATTAGGAAGCGCGAAGCAGGGGCTAAGGGCTCGTTCTGCTCCCAAACGTTCTTAGGCCAGATCGCAGGCGGATATCGGAATGCTGACTGTCATTATTGTTATTCACCTTATGCTGGTTCTGGCGCTGATTGGCGTGGTGCTGCTGCAGAAATCAGAGGGCGGCGGCTTGATCAGTTCAACGACCGGCTTCCTGTCGAGCCGCGGCACGGCCAACGTTTTGTCGCGCACCACGGCGCTGTTGGCGGCGGGCTTCTTCGCCACCAGCCTGGTCTTGTCGTGGCTGGCGAGCTTTCAGCGCCATCCGACCTCGATCATCAATACGGGCTCGCCGACGACTCAAGAGACGCCGGCTCCGCCGTCGCCGACAGCGCCCCCCGGACAACAGGGCAGCGGCGGTCTTCTCAACCAATTGCAAAAGGGAATCCCGACGTTACCGTCCGGCCCCGGCACGGCGCCGAGCTCCCAACCACCCACCGGGCCACAGGTGCCGCAATCGAAATAAAGACCCCGCCGTTCGTGCGTTCCGTTATGCGTCCCGCGCAAGGATGCGCAAGTACCCGCCGAGCAGACGATGCTCACATATTACGACTTGCTGTCGCGCCTAAAGACATCAGCGTAACAGACTGGAAACAAAGCGTTTTTGTTTGGACGCTAGATGCTTTTAGTCACGGCCCGGCAGGCATTCTGGAAAATCACTCGTCGAATCGAGCAAGGCGCGCTAAGAGTTAGGTCCCATGGCGCGGTACATTTTCATTACCGGCGGCGTGGTCTCCTCACTCGGCAAGGGTCTCGCATCGGCGGCGCTCGGCGCGCTGTTGCAGGCACGCGGCTACAGAGTCCGGCTGCGCAAGCTCGACCCTTATCTCAACGTCGATCCAGGGACGATGTCGCCATATCAGCATGGCGAGGTCTTCGTCACCGACGATGGGGCGGAAACCGATCTCGACCTCGGTCATTACGAACGTTTCACGGGCCGGCCGGCGACCCGCCAGGACAACATCACAACCGGGCGCATCTATCAGGAAATTCTCGCCAAGGAGCGGCGCGGCGATTATCTCGGCGCGACTATCCAGGTCATTCCGCATGTCACCAACGCCATTAAGGAATTCATTCGCGATGGCAACGACGATTTCGATTTTGTCCTGTGCGAGATCGGCGGCACTGTCGGCGACATCGAAGGCCTGCCTTACTTCGAAGCGATCCGACAGCTCGGCAACGATCTACCGCGCGGCGATGCGGTCTACATCCATTTGACCCTGATGCCGTTCATTCCGAGCGCGGGCGAGCTGAAAACCAAACCCACGCAGCATTCGGTCCGTGAACTGCGAGCGATCGGCATCCAGCCCGATATCCTCCTGTGCCGGACCGATCGTGAGATTCCCGCCAGCGAGCGGCGCAAGCTCGCTCTGTTCTGCAATGTACGCGAAAGCGCCGTCATCGAGGCGCGCGACGTCGACAACATTTATGCGGTGCCAGAGGCGTATCACGCTGCCGGCCTGGACCATGAGGTGCTCGCGGCATTCGGCATCGACAATCCGCCGCGGCCCGACCTGGCGACCTGGCATTTCATCAACGAGCGCATTCGCAACCCCGAAGGCGACGTTACCATCGCGGTGGTCGGCAAATATACCGGCATGAAGGACGCCTATAAGTCGTTGATCGAGGCGCTCTCACATGGCGGCGTCGCCAATAAGGTGAAGGTCAATCTCGACTGGATCGAGAGCGAGGTATTCGAGAACGAAGATCCGGTGCCGTTCCTGGAGCACGTCGATGGTATTTTGGTGCCCGGCGGATTCGGGCAGCGCGGCGCCGAGGGCAAAATCCGGGCAGCGCAGTTCGCGCGCGAGCGCCGCCTGCCGTATTTCGGCATCTGCTTTGGCATGCAAATGGCCGTCATCGAGGCGGCGCGGAACCTGTGTGGGATCGAGCAGGCGAACTCGACCGAATTTGTCGCCACGTCAGAGCCCGTGGTCGGGCTCATGACAGAATGGATGAAGGGCAACGAACTGCAGAAGCGCCGGATCAGCAGCGATATGGGCGGAACGATGCGGCTCGGCGCCTATCCGGCAGTGTTGGGGCGCGGCTCGCGGGTGTCGGAAATCTATCACGCGACCGAGATTTCCGAGCGCCATCGCCATCGCTATGAGGTCAATACCGCATACAAGGACCGCTTGGCGCAACATGGCCTGCGCTTCTCCGGCATGTCGCCGGATGGGCTTCTTCCGGAAATCATCGAATATGAAGACCATCCCTGGTTCATCGGCGTGCAATTTCATCCCGAACTGAAATCGCGCCCCTTTGCGCCGCATCCACTGTTTGCGTCTTTTATCGGCGCGGCGGTGGAGCAGAGCCGGCTCGTATAATAATTCGTCGCAAGGCCGGTCGAACGCCGGCTCGACCGCCAGAAACCGGCGGCTTACAACTAGTTTTCTGGGAGGAAGCACATGATTTACGAAATGCGCATCTACCGAACCGTGCCGGGCAGGTTACCGGCTCTGCTGCAGCGCTTTGAGAAGGTCACGCTTGAGCTATGGAAGAAGCACGGAATTCGGCAGGCCGGCTTCTGGACGACGTTGATTGGCGATTCCAATCAGGAATTGACCTATTTGCTTGCTTGGGACTCGCTCGCCGAGCGTGAGAAAAAATGGACAGCATTCATGAGCGATCCACAATGGATATCGGCGCGCGCCGAAAGCGAACGGGATGGTCCAATCATTCAGAATGCGCGTAACCAGATCCTTCAGCCGACCGCGTTTTCCGCGGTAAAATGACGAAAGCTTGCGCCGTGCGACGCGGCTAATGCTAGCCCCAATACCGCAAATGACCGCAAAACCCAACGCGATTGTCGCTGTCGGCAAAGTTAAGTTCGGCAATGGCTTGCCGCTTGCCGTGATTGCCGGGCCCTGTGCTCTCGAAAGCCGGACGCATGCCTTCGAGATGGCGGCGGCGCTTAAGGAAATCGCCGCTGGGCTCGGGGTCGGTCTCGTCTATAAGACCTCGTTCGACAAGGCGAACCGCACCAGCGCGTCAAGCGCTCGCGGGCTTGGCCTTGATAAAGCGCTCACGATCTTCGCCGACTTGCGCCGCGAGTTGAGCATTCCGGTTCTTACCGACGTACACGAGCCGGACCAATGCGCGCCGGTCGCAGAGGCCGTCGATGTTTTGCAAATTCCTGCGTTCCTCTGCCGCCAGACCGATCTCCTCGTTGCTGCGGCAAAGACCGGGCGTGCGATCAATGTCAAGAAAGGTCAGTTCCTCGCGCCCTGGGACATGGCCAATGTGGTGGCCAAGATTACGGCCGCGGGCAATCCCAACGTGCTTGTTACCGAGCGCGGCGTGTCGTTTGGCTACAACACACTCATCTCGGATATGCGGGCATTGCCGATCCTGGCAAAAATCGGCGTGCCGGTAATCTTCGACGCCACCCACTCGGTGCAACAGCCGGGCGGGCAGGGCACTTCGTCCGGCGGCGAGCGCGCCTTCGTTCCGGTGCTAGCGCGCGCAGCGACGGCTGTCGGGGTCGCTGGTGTTTTCATCGAAACGCATCAAGATCCCGATCGTGCGCCGTCGGACGGCCCGAACATGATTCCGCTCAAGGATTTGGCGTCCCTTCTCGAGCGGCTGATGCAATTCGACGCGCTAGCGAAGAAGGGCTGAGCGAGCCGCACCATGCTGCGGCGTTAGCTATCTTCTACCTTATCAGGCACTGCAGACGCAGCCTCGGCGTCCAGGGTCAGGATCTCGGATGCGGCTGCAGAAGAGCTTCCCGCGAGCCGTAGCGCCGTCCGCAAACGCCCACCGGCCTGTTCAAGGAGTGCATCGGCTTTCTCGGCCGTACAACCGTGCAGAATGAGCATCGCCTTTTTCACATTGCCACCGGCACTTTGCAGGGCCTCACGGACCTCGTCCTCGCTGCGGCCGCTGAGCCGCCGCAGTATGTTTTCGCTCCGGCCAATGAGCTTGGCGTTGATCGCCTGCACGTCGACCATGAGTCCCTCATGCACGCGGCCTAAGCGGATCATGAGCAGCGTCGAGAGCAGGTTGAGCGCCACGCGTTGCGCAGTCCCGGCTTTCATTCGCGTCGAACCCGCGATCGGCTCAGGGCCGGTGTCAAGCCAGATTGGACAATCCGCCTCCATGAGCAGCGGTGTGGATCGGTTGTTAGCGATACCGATCGCGAACGCCCCGCGCCGTTTCGCCTCGCGCATGCAGGATACTGTGAACGGC
>CATPBC010000451.1 GCA_955652195.1 uncultured Xanthobacteraceae bacterium
GCCGCAGCACTTTACGCGCTTGTCGTCGGTGCGCTCAGCCTGCGCACCCGCGGTGTCTATTTCATCATGATTACCTTGGCTTTTGCGCAGATGATCTACTATGTCGCGATCGGGCTCGACCGTTATGGCGGTGACGACGGATTGACCATCTATCATCGCAGCCAGTTTGGCACTGTCGTCGATCTCACCAACAGGACTGTTTTCTATTATGTTTGTCTCGGGCTGCTGCTGGTCAGCATTTATTTGGTGTGGCGCATCGTCAATTCGCGCTTCGGTATGGTGATCCAAGGCGCGCGCTCGAATGAACGACGCATGCGCGCGATCGGCTTCCCAACATTCCGCTATAGGCTGGTCTGTTTCGTGATCGCCGGAGCAATGTGCGGGCTTGCCGGCGCACTGCTCGCCAATCACACCGATTTTATCAGTCCGGCTATGATGCACTGGACGCGCTCGGGCGATCTTATCGTTATGGTGGTGCTTGGCGGCATGCAGGCGATGTTCGGCCCGCTCATTGGCGCGCTCACGTTTTTGGTACTGGAGGAGGGACTCTCACGCGTTACGGTATATTCGAATCTGATCCTTGGCCCGTTCCTGCTTGTCGTGGCGATCTCGATGCATGGCGGGATCGATAGCTTAATTGCCGGATCTCGCCGTGGCTGAGATCTTGCTCGAAGTCGAACGCCTGACCAAGCGGTTTGGCGGCGTAATCGCGGCCGACGAAATTTCGCTAGCTGTTCCGACCGGTGAACTGCACGCGATCATCGGTCCGAACGGCGCCGGCAAATCAACCCTGATCAGTCAATTGAGCGGGGAAGTGGTTCCGGATAGCGGACGCATTCGTTTTGACGGTCGCGAGATAACGAACCTGCCGGCTTATCGGCGTAGCAGGTTAGGCCTTGCGCGCTCTTTTCAGGTCACAACGCTGTTTCCGGATTTCTCAGCGCTCGACAATATCGCGCTTTCGGTGCAGGCGCATGCCGGCCACTCGTTTCGGTTTTGGCAAAACGCGCGTGACGAACCCGAATTGCGTGAACCGGCGCAAGCGGCGCTGGCGCGCGTGGGTCTGATCGAACGAGCCAGCGCTCTGGTCGCTGATCTCAGTCATGGTGAACGGCGCCAGCTAGAAATCGCCATGGCCCTTGCTGCTCGGCCACGCATGCTGCTGCTCGATGAGCCGATGGCGGGGATGGGTCTCGAAGAATCCGCACGTTTATTGGAAATGCTGCGTGCGCTGAAGGGCAGCATCACCGTGATTCTGATCGAGCATGATATCGATGCGGTGTTCGCATTGGCGGATCGCATCAGCGTCCTGGTCTATGGACGCATTATCGCCTCTGGCGACCCGGCGGCCATTCGTGCCGATCCAGGCGTGCGCGAAGCTTACCTCGGCGAAGGTGCGGTCGATGGCTGACATGTCCGATTCGCTTCTTGAATTGCGCGACATAGAGACGAGCTATGGATTGAGCCGTGTCCTCTTCGGCGTGTCGCTCACCATCGGGCGGGGGGAGATGGTTTCGCTGCTCGGCCGCAACGGCATGGGCAAGACCACAACAGTACGCTCAATCATGGGACTTACTCCCGCCGCGGCCGGCTCGATCCGGTTCGGCGGCGAAGAGATCCGCTTATTTCCTGCCTACCGGATCGCCAAGCGCGGCGTCGGCTTGGTTCCGGAAGGCCGGCAGGTATTCCCAAACCTCACCGCCCGCGAGAATCTCGTTGCAACCGCGGCAAATCACGGAGGCACCACCGAGCCATGGACGCTCGAAAAGGTCATGGCGCTGTTTCCGCGCCTCGCCGAACGGGCGAGCGGCATGGCGAACTTGCTGTCGGGAGGCGAACAGCAGATGCTCGCCATCGGCCGTGCCTTGATGACCAATCCACGTCTTCTCATTCTGGACGAGGCGACCGAGGGCTTGGCGCCCCGCGTGCGTGACGAAATTTGGCGTTCGCTCGAACGGCTGCGTGCCGGTGGGCAATCGATCCTGGTTATTGATAAAAACGTAAAGGCGCTGACCCGCATAGCCGACCGCCATTACATTATTGAGCGCGGGCGTGTGGTATGGGTCGGAAGCTCGCAGCAATTGGCGCAAGCGCCTGCAATTCAGCATCGTTATCTAGGGATTTGATCACCCGCAATGCATGGCGCGCTCTTAGCGGGCCGCATCAAGTCCGGCCAGTCGCTGCAATGCGGCGTTGGAGCCAAGCTCTGCGGCGCGCTGGTACCATTGCCGCGCCTGCGCGATATCCGGCGTCGTCCCGATTGCGCCGAGACGCTGCATCACAACTGGATCGAAAGTCGCGCCGACTGCAAGAGCCGCCTCGGCGCTGCCGGCTTCGGCGGCGCGCCGTAGGAGGAGCCGTGCCGCGGCGAGATCGCCGTTGGCGATGAATTCGTTGCCGCGCTTGACCAACATTTCGAGTTCGCCACTGTCGAGCCGAAGTGCCGGACGATTGTCGGGCTGCGGCGCCGGTTGGGCCGGTGGAGGTGCAATTGGTTGCGCCGGCACTGGCGTGACGGCAATTGCGTTGACAGACGCAGCAGATAAAGGGGCAGCCGCAACTACAGCAGGTGCAGCAAGCACATTCGCGGTAACCGCGTCCTCCATCTGCGGTGCAGCTATCGCAGGTCGCGGCAGCTCCACATCGACGCGATTGCCAGAAATGGCTGACGTGGAAACCTCGGCCGGCATGATTCCGACCGGCTTTTCTATGCCGTGATAGGAGACCATGCCCCACGCCACCAAAGCGGCGAAGCTGATAACCCCGCACAGCCGGATCAGGATAGGCCGTACGACCGACCCGGCTTTGGCAGATGGCTCCGGGATCAAGTTGGGATTGCGCGCGAGCTGACGCTGCAGTTCCAGCATCGCGCGGTCGCCGCTGAATTGGGGAGCGAGCGTCGTGGGATTGCGATTACGTTCGTTAGTGTCAGTCAATGGTGTGGCTGGGCGTCCGGCGATCTCGGCGGGTACCCGCTCGCGCGCCCAAGGCGGCGCGTAGATCAATGCCGGATCAATGTCTTCATCGAGGTGTATCGGAGAACTCATGATCGCCTCCCGTGCTTTCAAGCTCCGATGTCACAAATAAACGGTCCGATCCCCCTACGATTGCCGCTGCCGTACTACCACTTGATCGAATAGATATCGTTCGGATCGCTCGAGACAATAGTGATTGTGTTGGCGTTCAGACGTTCGCCGAGCGCACCAACATTGTGGTTATTCGCTATCGGTCGCATACCGGCGCGCTCGGTGGGAAAATTGGACATCGTTGCAATCGACAGAACCGATGCCAATACGCCAATGACCTGAATTGGCCGGTACGGCCGCCGCAAGCGTCCCCTCATTAGTAGCCCCCGAGCGGCGAACCCGCCTTTACGCAAACACACATTGCGCGGCAGAGCCGCAACGTCTGACACCAACAATCGCCGCGCTTGCAGAGACGGACACGCTATTATTTGCCACACGTGTCCCGCACGGACTTTTGTCAAAGGTCGGCAAGCATTGGGGCGGCTATATGATTATGGTTGGATGATTCCAAGGCTCGGTTGCCGCAGCTCTGCGGTTCGCGCCATGCGAGCGGTCGCAGCTACGATCCATCAACGGCTTCGGCGGCGCGAAACTCCGGCACGAGTGCCGTAAGGCGGCGACACGCTGGTCAGCGGTCCACGCCCGGAGAGTCCGGCAGTCGCTTCACGCTTTCGGAGATGATCTTGCTGAGTTGCATCACCTGCTGGCTCAAGGCGGCATATTCTACAATTTCACGATGAATGCGGTCGCCGTCGGAACGCAGTTTTTCGCGCAGATCCCGCAAATCTCCAATGAGAGCGTCAATCTCGCGCGTCGAGCTGCCCGATACCCGGCGAAGCAGCGCGCTCAAGCTATTGGCGGTTGCTTCGCCACCTGCGGTATCGCCCTGACGAAATGCTGTGCTGTTATGTGCAAGCGTCCGGACGTTTTCCTCAATATCGAGGTCCGCTGATTTTAGATCTCCAGATGACTGGACCGGCTGGACATAATTCATAACACCACCCCTCATAGCCGTTCGCTTCCTCTGCGGACGCCAACCGGATGGCCGCATGAAAATGTGACCACTTCGCGACTCATCAGTGCTTTTGCGGTTTCTCTTTCGTATTGCGGGCAGGTTCGTAATGCTTGACTATTTTTTGCCAATCTCTTGCCCCGAGGTGGTCTGAATCGAAGACTTAGCTGAGTTGAAGGGATGGGTATGTCCGGGGCACAGAATGGCGTGCGGACTATTGAGCAAAGCGAGTAAAAGCGTCTCGTGCTATGCTTGAAGCGGGTGGCGGGGGCGATTTTTCGGCAGCGTTCGTGAATACGATTTTACTTGCCCTTTGGGCAGTGCTGCCGGCTTTGGTTATTGGTTATGCGCGCGCATTTTTTCTTGCGCGACGGCATCGACCGGAATTCATGCTGCAAAAATCCGAAAAGAGCGAATTAGACCGCGCCGTCGCGGTGTATGGAACGGTTCGCCGTCGTCTTGAGCAAATCCGTGAAAGCAATGAGCTGATAAACGGCTTTTGGCGCACCGCCTTGACCCGCCATACCAATATTCCGGAGCAGGATGACGAATTCGAGGACCTAAAAGCTCATGCTCAGCATTTGCAGGCGATGATCTCCCGCCTCAGAAGCCAGCCGCTTTTCCGATTGAGGTCCTGGATGCATAGCAAGAGTATGCATTTCGCGATGGGTTATGCGATTGCGGTCTACATTGTGACGTTCGTGCTTCTCTGGTTGCTCGCGTTCGGTGTTTCCGATCAGTCGGCCTGGGCGCAGGAATTACAGACTGTGTCGAGCAACGCGGTTGTCTGGTATCCGTTCGACGAGTGGATTTTTGACGCCAATGCTGCGGCCATTGCCTTCGCAACCGTTGCAATGCCGCTCATTTACCTGGTTCGGCGGTACAGTTTGCGCCGGCAGTACAGTCTGGAATTTTGCGTGTTTGCCGATCTAGCGGATATCGGGCCGGGCGAGTCGATTTATGACGCTGAATTTGTCTTCGATCATTACGCTCGAGAAACAGGAGATGCAGCCGGCGATGGTTACTGGATTCGCATTCTCGGGGTTTCCGAGTCGGCCACGGTTGAAGAGGTTAAAAAAGCCTACAAAACCCTGATCAAACAAAACCACCCCGATCGGGTGCAGGGCATGTCACAAGCGTTCAAAAAACTTGCCGAGATGGAAACCAAAAAGATCAACGCTGCCTATCGGCAAGCCCTAAATTCAGCCTCGCCTGCTTGAGGCCGCTCGCTGAGCCTTTCGGAATTCATACCCATAATGTGTGAATTGCTCCGATTTTTGTGGCAGGCGCGCCACACCATGCGGCAAAACACGGGGAAAAACCCCTGAATAGACTCCTGCTGATCGGGAAACCCCCTAAAGTGAGTTGAACTCATTTCGGCAGGAAGAAATCATGCGAAAAGTTTTGCACCGCTTGGCACTTTCGACGTTGCTGATAAGCGCCGCGTTTAGCTCTGCGAGGGCGGCTGACATGGCGGTCAAAGCGCCACCGCCTCCGCCCAAGGCCGCGGTCGCCACATGGACCGGATTCTACGTCGGCGTAAACATCGGATAGGTTACGGCAACGATCCGGCCAGCGAAACGGTAGTGAGCGGGGCTGGATTCCCAATCATCGGAGCGGGAACGCCGCTGTACGGCAGTCCCAACGTCTTTAATGTCCGGCCGCAAGGTGTGATTGGCGGCGGCCAAATCGGATACAATTTTCAGGTCGCCCCGATCTGGCTCGCCGGCCTTGAAGCCGACATTCAGGGCAGCGGGATGAGAGACAGCAGGAATTGTATTGTTGTTTGTGGCGTTCCGCTTGTATCGACTGCCATTTTCGCCTTCGCGCCGAGCATTTTTTCAGTCAATTCGCTTGAAAATAAGATCCAGTGGTTCGGGACAGTTCGTGGCCGGTTTGGCTACGAAGATGGAGCAAACTTATTCTATGTCACCGGCGGTTTGGCGTATGGCTCGGTCGAGCGCAACCGCACCGTCGTCGGAACGTCGACGATCTTAGGACTTATCACGATCAACAACTTTGCTGGAAATTTTTCAGCGACCTCGACGAATGTGGGATGGACCGCCGGAGCCGGATGGGAACGACGCATGCGGGGCAACTGGTCCGTGAAAGCGGAATATCTCTATGTCGACCTCGGCAGGACGACTGACTCGTTCAATACGATTTATGGACCGGGGTCGATCATTGGCACAGCCGGAACGGTTGCCGCCGTTAGGACCGACACCATTCACTACCACGAGAACATCGTTCGCGTCGGATTGAATTATCAATTCGGCGGATGAGTTCGGCCGCTCCGTTTCGGCGGATGGTTTGCAAAGCCAGTTCACCCCCCGGCGACTTCCACATTGAGTTTTGACGCGCCTTCGGCTCCAGTGTGCACTTGAACGTAAACGGAGCCTCACACGGACGTGCCAGACGCAGACAAAATCGGCGTGCAGCTCGCTTGTCCCGCCTGCGCGCGCGCGGCGGAACATCGGAAATTATATTTCAAGAATTCCTGCGACATTTTCCAATGCATTCAATGCGGCCTGGGTCGCTCCGAATGCGCTAATTTTGACGTCCGTGACTACTATACGGAGGATTATTTCTCCGGGGGGCACAGGGACGGCTATGCCGATTATTGCGCCAGCGAGCCGGTGTTGCGCCGCGAATTTGCTCGGACGGTAGAATTCGTTCGCCAGTATCGGAGTGGCGGGCGGCTTTTAGAGATTGGATGCGCCTATGGCTTTTTTCTCGAAGAGGCGCGTCAGTTCTACGATGTGGCAGGAATCGAAATCGCAGACGCCGCCGCTGTATTTTGCCGAAGACGCGGCCTTACGGTCATCAATGGAATGGCGGATGAGGATAATCTCGCGCGCTTTGGTATGATGGACGTTATTGTCCTGCTTGACGTCATTGAGCACCTACCCGATCCGCAATCGACCTTGGCACTATGCCGGCGTTATTTGAACCCTGGCGGGGTCATTATTATTACCACTGGCGACTTTTCCTCTCTTTACGCGCGAGTTGCCGGACGGAATTGGCGCTTAATGACGCCCCCACAGCACCTTTGGTATTTCACACCCGAGAGTATGCGACGGCTCGCGCAAACGGTGCAGTTGAAATTGGAGACTTGCGAGCACCCTTGGAAACTCGTCCCGTTGGCCTTGATCGAGTTTCAGGTGCGCCGTTTGCTCGGCGCAAGGCGAGCAATGTCGACTGGCCTCACGAGCCGCATTGGCATTCCGGTGAATTTGTTCGATGCGATGCGATGCGTGCTGCGCCGCCCGGACGCGGGCCCGACTTAACAAGCGAGCCCCTCAAATTCGCTTCCCTACGCCGCATTAACTACTCTCGGGCACCGATACGGGGGTGGCAATTGCTTTGCCATAACGCCTCCGCCCGGCGTAGAGTATCGTTGGGAACAAACATCGCTGTCACTGGTTGTTGGTGTCGGCCTTGGGCGGATTTCGCTTGCGTTTTTGGGTAGGGCCGGACCGTGACTGCGGATAAGCAAAAAGAGTTTGACGGAGGATCGATCTGGATCGTTATTGCCGCCTTTAACGAGGCTGCGGTAATCGGACCCATTATCTCAGACGTTGTGCGGCGAAACTA
>CATPBC010000452.1 GCA_955652195.1 uncultured Xanthobacteraceae bacterium
AATTTTCGGAGCTCGCGGTAGTTAGAAATCGAGACTATGAAACTCCGTCCGACGCTCGCAAAGGCGGTCACTGCACAAGCGCGCGACCAGCTATTCTGATTTAGCCTCCGTCCGGGATCATTGTAAGGTGACTCTTGACGCGTGTAAGGTATTGACTTACATTGCAATGTGATCCGGTCGTTCCGAAACAAGGCCCTGGACCACCTCTTCGCGACTGGAGACGGGCGTCGGCTCAGCGTGCAGAATACGAGACGGATCGCCAATATTTTACGCGCGCTCGATGACGCCGCGCGGCCGGAGGATATGAACTTGCCGGGTTTTCGCTTTCACGCGCTCGTCGGTCGCGACAAAGGCCGTTACGCGGTCAACGCCAGCGGAAATTGGCGAATCACATTCGGGTGACTCGAAAGCGATGCAATCGACGTCGATCTGCAAGACTATCACTGAGGAACTTGTCGATGATCAAGAAGCTTCCGAAACGCGGCTTGCCGCCTATGCATCCCGGAGAACTTCTGCGCGAAGAGATTTTACCGGCGCTTGGTCGGCCAAAGACGGAAATCGCCAGGCTCCTCGGGGTGTCGCGCCAAACACTCTATGATCTCATTGAAGAAAAGCAGCCAGTGACGCCCGTCATGGCATTGCGACTGGGGAAGCTATGCGGAAACGGTCCCGACCTCTGGCTCAATCTGCAGAAACGCTACGATCTGCAGCGCGCTGAACAGAAGCTCGGCCGGCAGATCAGGGCCATTCCGACGTTGAAAGTGGCATAAGACTGAGTGCGTGCATACGTTCGCATTGAACGGCGCATGATCTTTTCGGAAAACCGGTTCCCACTTTTCCGGATCATGCGCTAACGCGCCGCCGCTTCCTTGAGCGGATCCTTCACCGCGGGGAAGGTTTCGAACTCGATCGCCCAGGGTTCGCCATTCACCTTCTGAACTTTGCGGATGTAGACGTTCTGCACGATGTCGCGCGTGCGCGGATCGATCGAGATCGGGCCGCGCGGGCTTTCCCATTGCATGCCCTTCATGACGCCGACCACCGTGTCGGCATCGGTCTTGCCATTGGTCTGTTGCAGCGCGCGATAGATGATATTCATGCCGTCATAGCCGCCGACCGAAATGAAATTGGCGCGGTGGCCGGTCGCTTTCTTATAAGCCGCGACATAATCCTTGTTCAGCTGCGACGGATGCGCCGCCGAATACATTCCGGCGGTGACGACGCCAATGAGCGCATCGCCTGTGGTCGGTAGATCGTCGTCGTCGACGATGTCACCCGGCCCGATAAGCTTGATGCCGGATTTGTCCAGGCCGCGCTCGGAGAATTGCCGCGCAAAGGTTCCGGCTTGTCCGGCGGGAACGAAGACAAACAATGTGTCCGGCTGTAAATCTTTCGCACGCTGTAAGAACGGCGAGAAATCCGGATTGGCGAGCGGCACTTTGAGCGTCTCGAGCACTTGGCCGCCGCCTTTGGTGAAGTTTGCTTCGAAGACTTTGCCGGCTTCCGCGCCAGGCGCCCAGTCGGAGAGAATTGAGACCGCTTTCTTGCTGCCGTTCTTGGTCGCCCAATCGGCCATGATTCCGGATTGCTGGCCAAGCGTGAAGCTCGTGCGCACGTAATAGGGCGAGCGGTCTGTGACCACCGACGTGCCCGATACCATGACCACGGTCGGGACCTTTCCTTCGGTTGCGATCGGCGCCATCGACATCGCACTCGGCGTCAATCCCGCGCCGAGGAGATTTACCTTGTCGTTGACGATCAATTCTTGCGCCAGCCGTTTGGCGTTATCCGGCACGCTTTGATCGTCTTTGATAATGAGCTCGATCTTCTTGCCGGCGACCGTGTTGCCGTGCTGGGCAACGTAGAGCTTGGCAGCATCGGAAATCTCGCGCCCGACCGCGGCCGATGTGCCGGTCATCGGAATGACGATGCCGATTTTGACGGTCTCTTGCGCGGCGGCGCTGCGGACATGGATGCCCGACACCGCAACGGCGAGAAGTGCGGTCAAGAAGATCCTGCTGCGCATGGGGTTTCCTCGGTCGTTTCGTTTTTGGAATGCGAGATCAATCATTCAAAAGCTGGCGCGCGGCAAATGCAAGCAGGTGAATGGTCGCGTCACACGGCCCTTATCAGCCCAGGCGGATCGTTACGTTGCGATTGATAGCCGGCCTCTTTGCATATAAAGGCCGCCTGTTTGGCTGTGCGGCGATGGTCAATCCGTCAGCGCTGGATTGACACCGGTAAGGTCAGGGGACTTGCCGGAAAGCAAAAATTGAGCACTCTCGATAGCGAGAGGATCTTGGGGATGGCTGAGCTCAAAGACAAAATCGCGGCATTGCAGCCTCGCGTCCGGGGCCACCCGGCCGCGATGCTCGGATTGGCCCGCATGTTGCAGCAAGACGGACAGCAACAGGAGGCACTCGCCATGTGCCGCGCCGCGCTGGCGCTGGCGCCGGACGATGCGCAGCTGGCGGCAAAGGTAAGGTCGTTCATCAACTCGACCGTGCCGCAATGGCATTTCAACCTCGTAAGGGACGACGCGCGCAATGCTGCGTACGAAACCGCGTTGCGGCGGGCGGTGACGCCCACCTCGCGCGTGCTTGAGATCGGGACCGGCAGCGGCCTGCTTGCCATGATGGCGGCGCGCGCCGGGGCCGCTGCAGTCGTTACCTGCGAAGTCGTACCCGCGATCGCGGAGAAAGCTGCGGAGATCGTTGCGCACAACGGCTACGCAAACCGGGTGCGCGTGCTCGCCAAGCATTCCGACCGACTCGATGCCGAAGGGGATATGGGCGGCTGCGCCGATATTCTGGTGTCGGAGATCGTTGCCAACAACTTTCTTGGTGAGGGCGTTTTGCCGGCGCATGAACGCGCGGTTCGCGACCTGCTCAAGCCGGGAGGACCCGTCATTCCGGCACGGGGAAAGGTGCGTGTGGCGTTCGCGCACGATAGCGGTGAGACGCGGAGACTGACACACATCGCAGGATTTGATTTATCAGGCTTCAACGTGCTGGCCCGGCCAATACGGCGGATCATCATCGGCGGCGAACGGCTCACGTTGCGCAGCGATCCAGCCGATCTGTTCGTTTTCGACCTTGCTTCGCCGCAGTATTGCGCGCCGTCGCAGACTTCCGTCACCTGGCGGTCAGCGGGCGGAGAGGTCAACGGCATCGCCCAGTGGATCGTGCTGGAGCTGGATGAAGTTGCGCATTATGAGAACCGGCCGGGCGTGGCAATGAAATCCGCCTGGGCCGTGGTGTTTCACGCATTCCAGCATTCGATTCAAACCGTTCCCGGCCAGGAATTGCAAATATGCGGCGCTCATGATCGCAATAATCTGACAATCTGGACTTAGCGAGTGTGGCTGTGATCGGCAGCGGAACTCAGTGCGTGGGAGCTCAGCGCGTGGGTGGCGCGCGCCCGGCCGCAAAAAATCCGCTTCACGCGGCGCTGGTCGCTCGTCCGCCCTTGAGCCGCTTGTCCAGATAGCCGCTGATCGACGTCATCAACGCCTCGATCTTGCCGTCGAAGAAATGGTTGGCGCCGGGAACGATCTTCTGCTCGATGACGATGCCCTTTTGGGTTTTGAGCTTTTCGACCAGAGTCGTCACGTCGCGGTGCGGCACCACCGCGTCCTTGTCGCCGTGGATGATGAGCCCGGAGGACGGGCAGGGCGCCAGGAACGAAAAGTCATAAAGGTTCGCGGGCGGCGCGATCGAGATGAAGCCTTCGATCTCCGGCCGCCGCATCAAAAGCTGCATGCCGATCCAGGCACCGAACGAGAAGCCGGCAATCCAGCAGCTGCGCGCCTCGGTATTGACCGTTTGCGCCCAATCGAGCGCCGAGGCCGCATCCGACAATTCGCCGATGCCATGGTCGAACGCGCCTTGACTGCGCCCGACCCCGCGGAAATTGAAGCGCAAAGCGGAAAAGTTGCGGTGCACGAACGCGTAGTACAGCTGATAAACGATCTGGTGGTTCATCGTGCCGCCGAATTGCGGATGTGGGTGCAGCACGATTCCAATTGGAGCGTTCTTTTGCTTGGCCGGGTGATAGCGGCCTTCGATGCGGCCGGCCGGCCCCGTGAAAATGACCTCGGGCATTCGTTCTAAACCTCAATCCCTGCCGATGGGCTGCGGCAATGGGGCCAAACAGGGCTTGCTTGACGTTACCAGCGACCGCACGTTAGTGAGTAAAACCCCGTAGTATTTTTGGAACTGGCGGCCGGCCTGGTCCGGTGACGGCTGGTCCGGCGACGGTTTGGGTCGCGACTTCTACCACAAGCCGGGGGACGAAAAGCAAGCACAACAAGCGGTCGCGAGGCATGTCAGCGCGCAGCTATTTGGACTGGAACGCCACCGCGCCGATGCGCGAGGAGGCGAAAACGGCGTTTGCCGCCGCGATTTCGCTCGCCGGTAATCCATCCTCGGTACACGCGGAAGGCCGCGCCGCCCGGGCGCCGATCGAGACCGCGCGGGACCAAGTCGCGGCCCTGGTCGGGGCGTTGCCGGGGAACGTGTTTTTCACCTCGAGTGGAACCGAGGCCAATATGCTGGCGCTGACGCCGGCGATCGAGACCGCTGACGAAAAGCAACCGCGCACGCGCTTATTTGTCTCGGCCATCGAGCATGTCTCGGTGCAATGCGGAGGACGCTTTCCCCGCGACGCAATCGGGGAAGTGCCGGTTGGTTCGGACGGCAGGCTCGACCTCGTTGCGTTGCCGGGTGCCATTGCCAATGCGCCGCGGCCGCTGGTTTCGCTGATGCTTGCCAATAACGAGACCGGCATCATCCAGCCGGTCGCCGAAGCCGCGGCGATCGTGCATAAAGCAGGCGGCCTCCTTCATGTCGACGCCGTCCAGGCCGTCGGCCGCGTGCCTTGCGACGTAACGGCGCTCGGCGCCGATCTTCTGACCCTCTCGGCCCACAAGATCGGCGGCGCCAAGGGCGTCGGCGCGCTTGCGCGCGCGCGGGAGGACATTCACTTTCCTGAGCCGCTTCTGCGCGGTGGCGGCCAGGAGCGGGGGTTGCGCGCCGGCACCGAAAACGTAGCCGGCATTGCCGCCTTTGGCGCGGCTGCCGCCGCGGCGCTCGCGGGGCGCGAAAGCGAATCGGCGCATATGGCGGCGCTGCGCAATCGGATGGAAGAAAGCTTGCTGTCGATCGCACCGGACGCGGTGGTGTTCGGCCGTGACTCGGGTGTCGACCGCCTGCCGAACACTACGCTGTTCGCGCTGGCCGGGATCAAGGCCGAGACTGCCGTGATTGCCTTCGACCTCGAGGGTGTGGCGGTGTCCTCGGGCGCGGCCTGCTCCTCGGGGAAGGTGCAGCCGTCGCATGTCCTTGCCGCTATGGGCGTTTCGGCGCAGCTCCTGCGAGGGGCCGTGCGCGTAAGTCTCGGTTGGAGCACAACCGCGGCCGACGTCGAAAAGTTCGTCAGCGCTTGGACAAAGCTCGCAAGTGCATTATCTAAGGGGCAGCGAGGCATCGCAGCCTGAAATACTGCAGGAACCGAATGAATTACGCCGTTTAAACGCTTGATATCGCGTTACAAACGGCTCATGGAGGTGAACCGAAGCCCAAGGCCCACCTGACCATACCGACTAATCCAACCCGCGGTCCTTGAAACCGTGAGCGGAGGGACGAATGCCGGCAGTACAAGAGACCGTCGAGCAGGTCCGGCGCATCGACGTCGATCAGTACAAATACGGATTTGAGACGCTGATTGAATCGGAAAAGGCCCCCAA
>CATPBC010000453.1 GCA_955652195.1 uncultured Xanthobacteraceae bacterium
CAGGCCATGCCCGGCGCCGAAGCAATAGATGCGGCCGTGTTCGAGGAAGCGGCCGACGATCGATTTGACGCGGATGTTCTCGGACAGCCCAGGAACGCCCGGCCGCAGGCAGCAGATGCCGCGCACGACGAGATCGATCGGCACGCCGGCATTCGAAGCGTCATACAGCGCATCGATAATATCGGGATCGACCAGCGAGTTCATCTTCATCCAGATCGCGGCCGGCCGCCCGGCTTTGGCGTGGGCGATTTCCTCCTCGATATGCTGGTGAATGCGCTTGCGCAGCGACAACGGCGAAACCGCCATGCGCTCGAGTTCGGCCGGCTCGGCGTAACCGGTGACAAAGTTGAAAACGCGGCTGACGTCGCGCGCAATGATCGGATCGCAGGTGAAGAACGAAAGGTCAGTGTAGATGCGTGCGGTGACCGGATGGTAATTGCCGGTGCCGACATGGACATAGGAGGCGAGCGAAGCGCCCTCGCGCCGGACCACCAGCGACAGCTTGGCGTGGGTTTTCAATTCGATGAAACCGAAGACGACTTGCACGCCGGCCCGCTCCAGGTCGCGCGCCCAGCGGATGTTGGCCTCCTCGTCGAAGCGCGCCTTCAATTCGACCAGCGCGGTGACGGACTTGCCCGCTTCGGCGGCCTCGGCCAGCGCTCTGATGATCGGCGAATCTGCCGACGTGCGGTAAAGCGTCTGCTTGATTGCAACTACTTCGGGATCACGCACGGCCTGCTGCAGGAACTGCACCACCACGTCGAAAGATTCGAACGGATGGTGGATTACCATGTCCTTCTGCCGGATAGCGGCGAAGCAATCGCCGCCGTGATCGCGGACGCGGCCAGGATAACGCGGCGCATAAGGCTCAAATTCCAGATCGGGCCGGTTGAGACTGGCGATCTGGCCCATCTCGTTGAGCGCAAGCACGCCGTCGACGGAAAAGATGCTGTCGTCGGAAACATCGAGCGCGCGCTGCACGAAGCGCCGCAATTCGTCGGGCATCGTCGCCTCGATATCGAGCCGGATCACCGAACCGCGCCGCCGCCGTTTGAGCGCCGTCTCAAACAGCCGCATCAGGTCTTCCGCCTCTTCGAGGATTTCAACTTCCGAGTCGCGGATAACGCGGAATGCGCCGAGCCCTTTCAACGCGTAACCGGGAAAGAGCTTAGCAATGAATAAGCTGGTAACGCCTTCGATCGAAATCAGCCGCGCCTCCCCGCCTTCCCCTGCCTGGGGCAGCCGCACGAAGCGTTCGATGCGGTTCGGCATGCGGATCAGCGCGTTCATCGCCTTGCCGTCCTTGCCGCGAGCAAGCTGCAGCGCGATCGTGAAGCCGAGATTGGGAATGAACGGGAACGGATGGGCCGGATCGATTGCGAGCGGCGTCAATAGTGGAAAAACATGGGCAAGAAAATAATCTTCGAGCCAAACTTTTTCCGCGCGCGTGACATCGGGACCATCCACAAGCACGATACTGGCCGCCGCGAGTTCAGCGCGCAGCGTGCGCCACTGCGCCTGCTGGTCTTCGACGAGCACAGCGACGGCTTCGGCGATGCGAACAAGCTGCTCGGCAGGAGTGAGCCCTTCCGGGCTTTTGGTGCTGATACCTTCGCGCAGCTGCGCGCCAAGACCGGCGACGCGCACCATAAAAAACTCGTCCAAGTTGTTCGCCGAGATCGACAGGAACTTGAGCCGTTCGAGCAGCGGGTTGCGGCGGTTCGCCGACTCTTCAAGGACGCGGCTGTTAAAATCCAGCCAGGACAACTCGCGGTTGATAAAGCGATCGGGGCTGGCGGCGAGGTCAGAAGCGGGCTGCCGCTGGTCGGGTTCCTGCGGGCGCGGCATTTCCAGCCGCCGGGCGGCGACTGATTCACGAGGCGATACAGTAGCTTGGCTCGTTTCCATTGCCGATCCGTGTTCGTCCAACGCTAGTTTGGCCACTTTCGTTACAATCCAATGAATGCCGCCACGCGACATAAGGCGGCGCGGCACGCCGTCCCGTCAAGCCCGGCGCATCCACCATCAAATCCAATCAAAATCGGGGCGATCCGCTCGCGTAAGTCAGCCGCGGTCGCGGAACAGTTCTGCAGCCAAGGCGCGGGTTGGCGGCCGGCTTTGCCGCAAGGCCTCTTGGTCCAAGGCGATAACCGCGCTGCGAGCGGCTGCAAAGGACCGCTCGATCCGGCTCGCGATATAACTGACGAGGCTGTCATCTAGGATAAGCTGGCGATCGGCCGCAAGTTTCACCATGACGCCGCGCAGCATCGCGTCGTCGGGCGCTTGCAACAGCGCAGTCGGGATCGCTCGCAGGCGGGACACCACGTCTGGCGTAGATATCTGCCAGACCGACGGGGCAGTTCGCGCCGTGAACAGCAGGAAAACCTGCTCTTCCCGCGCGAGATTGATCAAATGAAACAGTGCGCGCTCGTCGATCCCAGAGCCGGCATCCTCAATCACGAGTGCGCCAGTCGCTAACATCGCCGGCACCTCGAAGGCACCGATGTTTATTGCCGAGACGGTGCGCGCACCTGCGGCCGCCGCCCAGACATTCGCCAAATGGCTCTTGCCCGAGCCTTCGGGTCCGATCAGCGCTACCGCGCGCGACGGCCAGTCTGGCCAGGCATCGATCAACGCAAGCGCCGCCTCATTGCCCGGCCCGGGCAGAAAATCTTCGCGTGCAAAGCTTTCCGGATGGTCGAGCGCAAGCGCAAGCTGGCGGGGACGAGAGGACATCTTGTCCGAGGCTGTTGCGTGCGAAGACATTCCCTGACGATCCACTGGCCTGACGATCCACTGACCTGACGATGCACTGGCCGCTTAAGGCGGCCGATTGCCGGTATAGAGCGGACTTGCAAGATAGCGCGCCAGTGCGAAGCGAATGAGGACACCGGAGGCAGCGGCCAAAGGCACCGCCAGCAACAGCCCGACAAAGCCGAACAGATAGCCGAATGTAAACAGTGCAAACATCAGCCAGACGGGATGCAACCCGACACTTTTGCCCACTAGCTTTGGCGCCAGCACATTGCCTTCCATGAACTGGCCGAACACAACGATTCCCGCGACGATCGCGATCCGGCCCCAGTCCGGGAAAAATTGCGCCAAAGCGACCGCAAGCGAGAGTACGAGCGCGGTCAGCGAGCCGACATAGGGAGCAAAGCTGATCAGCCCCGAAATGACCCCGATCAGCAAGCCGAAGCTCAATCCCGCCAGCGTGAGTCCCGCCGCATAGTACGAGCCGAGGATCAAGCAGACGCTGGATTGACCGTGTACATAGGCGGAAATCGTCGCATCGATCTCACGGCCGAGACGGCGCACTGTCTCACGCTGCGTGAGCGGCACCAGATGATCGATACTCGTGATCATGCGATCCCAATCGCAGATCAGATAGAACGCTACCACCGGCGTGATGATCACTACCGATAAAATTGAAATCAGTGCTTGGCCCTTGGTCCAAAGTGACGCCAGCACGGCAGTCAAATATCCCATCGCTTGATTCGTCAGATCGCCTACGGACTTGCCGGAGCCAAAGAGATTGTCGCCGATAACACGCTTGATCCAGGGATGGGCGGGATCGCTCACCATCGCCTGTAGGCGCAGCGTGTAGGCCGGAGCGTTGTCGATGAAGGCGGAGAATTGCTGTGCCAAAACCGGCGCGATGAGCAGCACCAACAATGTAAGCGCGGTAACAAAGCCGCCGAGGATGACCAGCGCGGCAACAAGCCGGCTCATGCCGCGTTTGGTCAGTCGATGAGCCAGTGGATCGAGCGCGTAGGCGATGGCGATACCGAGCACAAACGGCAGCAGGATGGGACTGAGCAGCCACAGCAGGCCGATCAAAATGGCCAGCGCGGCGATCCAAAACACGATGTTGCGCTCGAATCGCATGGCGCTGCCTCAAAACTTAACTCAATGGCCGGCGCCGAAGGAGTTCATGTGCCGGACCCATTCGGCGAGATAGAAGGCGATCGAAAGGAGCGTCAAGAGCGCGACCGCAGCCATGGTCAGTCTCGACAGAAGAGTAAAATCAAAGCCGAACGCCTGCTCCGCCAGGACCAGAACCGCCAACAGAATTTGCGCCACGGTATTGGCTTTCGACACGAGTAGCGGACGCACCGGCATTGGCCTGCCGACCAGCCAGGCCAGCATGAAGGCGCTGATAATCATGATATCGCGCGAGACGACGAGGATAACCAGGAAGATCGGCAGCACGCCGACAATCCCCAGCGATACATAGATGGAAACGATCAGCGCCTTATCGGCCAGCGGATCGAGGTAAGCGCCAAGCTCGCTCTTCATGTGGAAGCGCTTGGCGAGGAAGCCGTCGACCGCATCGCTGATGCCCGCCGCAAGGAACAACGAGAAGGCGATGCGCATCTCGCCCAGCGTGATCGCCCAGACCACGATAGGCACCAGCAAAATCCGGCCCAAGGTGATTAGATTTGGGATGCTCAAACTGTCCCCAGCCTCCAATACGCTTGCGCGGACCGGCCGCGCGTTGCCCCATCCGCCAACCACGCCGTGATATCCGATTCCCGGCGCGCCATTGTTTGCAAGCCAAATTATAGCGGCGCGCCGGCCTGCTTGCACACCCCGCGATTCCGACGTAGGAGGCGCGAGCAAAGCCTACACTGGTGCCGAGCAAGGCTCGGCCGTCCGCATTGGTGATTTCGTGGGAGATGCACGCTACGCGGGCGCTGGTGTCGACATCGATGCTGGCAACCGCCTGGTGGAATTGATCAAGCCGCTGGTGCGCGCGACGGCGCGGTCCGGCGCCGGTGCCGAAATCGGCGGTTTCGGCGGGCTTTTCGATCTCAAGGCCGCCGGCTTCACGGATCCGATTCTGGTTGCCGCGACCGACGGCGTCGGCACCAAAGTCAAGATCGCGATCGAAACCGCGCGACACGATACGATCGGCGTCGATCTTGTCGCCATGTCGGTCAACGACCTTATCGTGCAGGGCGCCGAACCGCTGTTCTTTCTCGATTATTTTGCCTGCGGCAAACTCGATCCGGCGATAGCGGCGACGGTGGTAAAGGGCGTCGCTGCGGCTTGCCGCGAAGCCGGTTGCGCGCTCATCGGCGGCGAGACTGCGGAAATGCCTGGAGTTTATCAGCCCGCCGATTACGACCTCGCCGGATTTGCGGTCGGCGCGGTCGGGCGAAACGACATCCTACCGCGTGCTGACATCGCTGTCGGCGATGTTGTGGTCGGGCTCGCCGCGAGCGGCGTGCATTCCAATGGGTTTTCATTGGTCAGAAAGATCGTCGGCGACGCCGGCCTGAAATGGCAGGTTTCCGCGCCGTTCGAGCCCGCGCGGAGCCTGGGCGAGGCGCTACTGACGCCGACGCGGCTATACGTGCGCTCTTGCCTAGCCGCGATCCGCGACAGCAAGGCGGTCAAAGCGCTGGCGCACATCACCGGCGGCGGCTTAATCGAAAATATCCCGCGCGTTCTGCCGCCCGGACTTGCCGTCCGCCTGCAGCTCGATCGCGTGCCAGTCTTGCCAATATTCAAATGGCTCGCCGCGACAGGCAATGTCGGCGAAAAGGAAATGCTGCGGACGTTCAATTGCGGCATTGGCATGGTGGCCGTGCTCGATCCGCAAAAAGCGGACGCCGCCATCGCATGCCTGACCACGCATGGCGAGAAAGTCGTCCCGCTTGGCGAAGTCGTTGTGGGCGAAGCTGGCAGCGCCGTCGCTTTTACCGGACATCTTGATCTGTCGTGGCCGCCGCGATGACGAAGAAGCGCGTTGCCGTGCTCATCTCCGGGCGCGGATCGAACATGGTCGCGCTGATCGAGGCGGCGCAGGGCAAAGACTACCCAGCCGAAATCGCGCTCGTACTCTCGAACCGGCCTGATGCTGCTGGGCTCGCGCGCGCCCGCGACGCAGGCATCGCCACGGCAGTCGTCGATCACTACCGGTTTGGCGACGACCGTGAAGCGTTCGAACGCGCGCTAGACGACGAGTTACGGAAATATCGGATCGAGCTGATATGCCTCGCCGGCTTTATGCGGCTGTTGACATCCTGGTTCATCAGACGCTGGCGCGGCCGCATCCTCAACATTCATCCGGCATTGCTGCCGCAGTTCAAAGGCTTGCACACGCATCGCCGCGCGCTCGATGCCGGCGTGAAGCAGCACGGCGCGACGGTGCATTTTGTCGTCGAGGAAACCGATGCCGGACCCATCGTCCTCCAGCAATCGGTGCCGGTGTTGGAAAGCGATACTGAAGAGACTTTGGCGGCGCGCGTTCTGGAGATCGAACACCGAATCTATCCGGAGGCCCTGCGCCTGGTTGCCGAAGGCCGCGCCAAATTTGCTGGCGCCCGTGACGAGGCTCCCGCGCGCTGATCATTTCGTGAGTCATTCAAATAAAAGACGGGCAAATAAAGGACGGGCAAATAAAAGACGGGCAAATAAAAAACCCCCGGTGTGAGACCGGGGGCTACGAGAAGCCGGACAGACCGGCCTTTGGTTCACGCAACTTTCAAGTTTTCCGCCGAGGTTCGGCCGCGGTTTGTGACCAGTTCGTACTCGACCGTTTGGCCCTCGTTGAGCGTGCGCAAGCCGGCACGCTCGACGGCAGAAATGTGAACGAACACATCCTTGTCGCCGCTCGACGGCTTGATGAACCCGTAGCCCTTGGTCGGATTGAACCACTTGACGGTGCCCTTCTGCATCGTCTGTCTCCTAAGTCATTCCAGATGTCAGCGAAGACGCGGCCACAGCATGCACACCGCGTGCATTTCTGCGATACGCACCACAAGCCAGATTTTGGGGGAAAGTCCGAAGCGGGGAAGTCCAAGGCGATCTTGTCGGCAAGGCAGCACCGGCCGGATGGCCAAAATCCGATTGCGCCGTCAGCAAGCCGTAAAAATACGGCGCAAGCATGGCTGTGGGTTTAGCGCCGCCTTGCCCACATCTGAAAAAATTTAGCAACAAAGAGTGCGAAAGGTCCGTCGCTTCGTGGCGGACTGCTGCGCGCATGCGATTGCCGCCACCGCTGCCATAATCCGCCAGCCGCGATTGCCAGCGCCGCACCAGAAACGGACGCCGCGAATTCGACCTGCCGCGCCACAGTCCCGCCGAGCGCAGCGAAACGCGCGGAGAATACTGGATCGGTCGCCATGGCCTGCCCGCCAATCCAACAGAGCAGCGCCGCGCCGGCCCATATTAAGACTGGAAAACGATCGAGCAGCACCGCGACGAGCGCTGCGCCGACGACGAGCAACGGGATCGAAATGGCGAGCCCGATCGCCAGCAAGAAGAAATCGCCGCGCGCGGCCGCGGCGATGGCGACCACATTATCGAAGCTCATGACGATATCGGCGATCACGATGAGCAACACAGCGCGCCACAGATGCGCGGCTGCTTCGATTTCGCTCTTATCGGGGCCTTCCGGGACAAGAAGCTTGGCCGAAATATACAAAAGTGCCGCGCCGCCGATCAGCTTGAGGTACGGCAGCGTCAGGAGCGAGGCGAGCACCACGGTAAAAATGATACGCACGAGCACGGCGAGGCCGGCGCCAATGATGAGCCCCCAGCGCCGTTGCTGCTGGGGCAATCCGCGGCACGCCATCGCGATCACAATCGCGTTGTCGCCGGACAGCAAAACATTGATGAAGATGATCTGGGCTACGGCGAACCAGAAGGTCGGATAGCCGAGTTGATTGACTCCGGCATTAAACCAATCTCGCCACACCACCGGACTAAAAAATTCGGCGAATAGAGACACTGCGCGGCGCCTCAGCCGACGATTTCGTTGCCGGCAAAAAACTGCGCAATTTCGCTAACCGCGGTTTCGGGGGCATCGGAGCCGTGCACCGAATTCTCGCCAATCGATTTGGCGTGCAGCTTGCGAATGGTGCCGGGTGCGGCCTTGGCCGGGTCGGTCGCGCCCATGATGTCGCGGTAGGCAGCCACCGCATTTTCACCTTCAAGCACCTGCACCACCACGGGTCCGGAGATCATGAAATCAACGAGCTCGCCAAAAAACGGCCGCTCACGATGAATGGCATAGAACGTTTCCGCCTGCTCACGGCTCATCTTGATGCGTTTTTGCGCCACAATGCGCAAACCGGCCTGTTCGATCATCGCGTTGATGGCCCCCGTCAAATTGCGGGCGGTGGCATCGGGCTTGATGATCGAGAACGTGCGCTCGATCGCCATCACATCATCCTTGGGGATTGCAAATCTTGGGGACTACAAGCGGCGTGGGACTGCGCGGGCTTATAGACCTTCGCTCGCGCGTGGGGCAAGCGCGCGGAAGCGGGATGCGAACGGAATGAATATGCCATGAACACGGCTTCGGCGAGCCGCCCCGCAAAACAAACGCCCCAGCCATGGCGCCAGTTTGGCAGCGGTCGGGCCGTTTGCACTGACCCGAAATGTGTTAGCTCCTCACGGTCGGCAGCGAGCGCACGAGCAATCTGTCAATAACGACATCGCCGATTGCAACTTTGAGATGCCGCAGTTCCGGTGATCAGACAATTCCGCGTGAGCAGCTCTTTGTCATTGCGGCCATGAAGCTGGATCACTTTCCAACGATTGATGATCCTTGTATACGAACCGGGAACAAAGCGAACACGCTCGGAGAGAAAAAATGGACGCCAAAACTGACGAGAGCGCCGGCAAGTGCCCGGTCATGCACACTGCTTTAGCCAAGACGAACCTTGACTGGTGGCCGAACCAGCTGAACCTTCAGGTTCTCCACCACAACTCCACCCTGTCCAATCCGATGGGCACGGCGTTCGACTACGCCAAGGAATTCAAGAGCCTCGATCTCAATGCCGTGATCAAGGACCTGCGTGCCTTAATGACGGACTCGCAGGAATGGTGGCCGGCCGACTTTGGCCACTACGGCCCGCTCTTTATCCGCATGGCGTGGCACAGCGCGGGGACGTACCGCATCGCCGACGGCCGCGGCGGCGCCGGCGCCGGCCAGCAGCGGTTCGCCCCGCTCAACAGCTGGCCGGACAATACGAACCTCGACAAGGCGCGCCGGCTGCTATGG
>CATPBC010000454.1 GCA_955652195.1 uncultured Xanthobacteraceae bacterium
GCGGTTGCCCGAAGGCGGCTTCAATATCCGCTTGCACGATCAGATTTTGGCCCAGGAAGCGCGGCTGCACGATTACAAGCGCGACGCGATGCTCGCCTTTGTGCGCGCGAATAAACTCAACCGCACCATCACCTCTGGCGGCCGTAACCCAAAAATCGGCATTATCACCACCGGCAAGAGCTATCTCGATGTTCGGCAAGCTTTTGACGAACTCGGGATCGACGAACTCAAATGCAACGAGCTTGGGATCCGAGTTTACAAAGTGGCCTGCGTCTGGCCGCTCAGTCAGCGCGAGTTGAAGGAATTTGCCAGTGGTCTCGATCTCATCATTGTGGTGGAGGAAAAGCGTTCGCTGATCGAGGTGCAGGTCCGCGAGGAGCTCTACGGTACCGCGAACCAGCCGGTCTGCATCGGCAAAAGGGACGAGGCCGGTAACTGGCTATTTCCGGTGAAGGGCGCGCTCGATCCGAACGAGGTCGCGATCTGCATTGGCGAGCGGCTCCTCAAATACGGTCATAATGACGAAATCAGCGCGCGCGTGGCGCGGCTCAAGGAATTTCAGCGCATTGCCGCTGAAACGGCGGACGTGGCGCAGCGCATCCCTTATTTCTGCTCAGGTTGTCCCCACAACAGTTCGACTGTGGTGCCCGAGGGGATGCGCGCTTATGCCGGCATCGGCTGCCATTACATGGCGCAATGGATGGACCGCTCGACCTTGGGCTACACGCAAATGGGCGGCGAGGGCGCAAACTGGATCGGCGAAGCGCCATTCTCGAACCGTCCGCACGTTTTTCAAAATCTCGGCGACGGTACTTACAATCATTCCGGTTATTTAGCGATCCGAGCCGCGGTCGCTTCAAACACCAACATCACTTACAAGATCCTTTTCAATGATGCCGTTGCGATGACCGGCGGTCAGCCCAATGATGGCGGTCTCACAGTGCCGCAAGTGGCGCGGCAGGTCGCGGCCGAAGGCGCCAAGCGCGTTGTGGTGGTGACCGATGAACCGCACAAATACCCGCGCGACACCGAATGGCCGGCCGGCCTCACTATTCATCATCGCGATGAGCTCAACGCCGTGCAGAAAGAGCTTGCCGGGATTCCGGGCGTCACTGTGCTGATCTACGATCAGACTTGCGCCGCCGAGAAACGCCGCCGCCGCAAGCGCCATACTTATCCCGACCCCGATAAGCGCGTCATCATCAACGAGCTCGTTTGCGAAGGCTGCGGCGATTGCGGCGTTCAGTCGAATTGCGTCTCCGTGCAGCCGCTCGAGACCGAGTGGGGGCGCAAACGCATTATCGATCAGTCGAGCTGCAACAAGGATTTCTCTTGCGTAAAAGGGTTCTGTCCTTCGTTTGTTACGGTCCACGGGGCCAAGCTGAAAAAGGGAATCGGAGTCGCTGCTGACCAGGATATTGCGCAACTACCGGAGCCAAAGCTGCCGACGATCGAGCAGACCTACAACATCATCGTCACCGGTGTCGGCGGCACCGGGATCGTAACGGTCGGTGGAATCTTGGGCATGGCGGCCCATCTCGAGGGCAGGGGAGTGGGTGTCCTCGATATGGCGGGTCTCGCGCAGAAGGGCGGCGCTGTATACAGCCATATTCGGTTTGCCAATAAACCAGGGGACATCCATGCGATCCGCGTCGCTGCCGGCCGCGCCGATCTCGTGCTTGGCGGCGACATTGTAGTTGCCGGGACCCGCAAGGTGCTTGCGGCCGTGACGCACGGCGGCACGCAAATGGTTGTCAATACCAACGAGTTTCTACCGGGTGAATTCACCCGCAATGCGGATTTCTTCCTGCCAAGCGAGCGGCTCAAGCGCACCATCGTCGCAGACGCGGGTCGCGACAACGCGCACTTCATCGATGCCACGCGATTGGCAACCGCGCTGTTCGGCCAGTCGATCGGCGCCAACATGTTCCTCGTTGGCTACGCTTATCAGCTCGGCGCTATTCCGATGTCGGCCACCGCCATCGAACGCGCGATAGAGCTGAACGGCGAGGCCGTCGCCATGAACCGCGCAGCTTTTCACTGGGGCCGCCGTGCCGTTATGGATCGCGCCGCGGTCGAGGCTCTGGCGCAGCCGGCAAACGCAAAACGCGACGCCGAGCATTTATCCGAGTCGTTCGACGAGATGGTGGAGCGGCGTGCGAAATTTCTCACGAACTATCAGAATGCTGCCTATGCTCGGCAATATCGGGTCCTGGTCGATAGGGCCAAGGCGGCTGAGGCCACGCGCGCTCCCGGCAAATGCGGGTTCGCCGATGCGGTCGCCCGGTATCTATTCAAGCTGATGGCCTACAAGGACGAGTACGAAGTCGCGCGGCTTTACACCGACGGCTCATTCGAAAAACAGGTCAAAGCCGAGTTCGCCGGCGATAATTTGCGGTTCGAATTCCATCTTTCGCCGCCGCTCCTGGCGCGCCGCGACAAGACCACCGGTCTGCCGCGCAAAATGAGCTTCGGGCCATGGTTGCTTCCGGCTTTTCGGTTGCTGGCGAAGATGAAATTCTTGCGCGGCACTGCGCTCGATCCGTTCGGTTACTCGGTCGAGCGTCGCACCGAGCGGAAATTAATCGAAGACTACGAGGCCATGCTCGAAGAGGTGTTTGCCAACTCGACGCCGGAGAACCACCATCTTGCCGTCGGTCTCGCCGCTATCCCGGAAAAGATCCGCGGCTTCGGCCATGTCAAGCAGCGGCACCTGGTAACGGCTAAGGCCGAGGAGGCCGCTTTACTCGAGCAATTCCGCGCCGGCGCACCTGTGCTGCTGAAAGCGGCGGAATAATCCCAAAGACTGCAAAAGCTTGCCGCTGTCATCGCCGCGACAGCCAAAATGCTACTTAATTGGAAGTCACCGCGCCGGCGCAGTTTCTGCGTGCATGCAAGTCGGCGGCGCATCGGTTATGCTGTCGGCCATGAATAAGGCACCGCCCATCTACACTGACGGCGCGTTCGCCCGGGAAGAGGCGCCCCCCGTCGAGCCTGGCGACAAGGAGGTTTCGCCGGACGGCGGCGCCGTTCCAACTGCAGATGCGGCGTCCACAGTCGGCCGCTCGCCTGCCAGCGACTCGACGACCGGCGAAATCGCAATTCGGCCATCGATCACCGGCATCGGCGTTCTCATCGTTAATCTCGGCACGCCGGATGCCCCAACTCCGGCCGCGGTGCGGCGTTACTTGAAGGAATTTCTGACTGATCCGCGCGTCATTGAAAGGGATTCAATCTTCTGGAAGCTTTTGCTAAATACTTTTATCCTGTCGCTGCGCTCGCGGCGCAGAGCGCGCGATTACGAAAAAATCTGGAATCGCGAGAAGGACGAATCGCCGTTCAAGACGATTACCCGTTCCCAGGCAGAAAAACTCAGCGAGATTCTTGAGCCGCTCGGCAAGCATGTCATCGTCGATTGGGCGATGCGTTACGGCAACCCGTCAATTGCATCGCGGCTCGAAGTGCTCGTCACCTGGGGGTGCGAACGTATCCTGATCATGCCCCTCTATCCGCAATATTCTGCTGCGACCACGGCCACGGTATGCGATGAGGTGTTTCGCTTCATGCTGCGGCAGCGTCGGCAGCCCGCGTTGCGGGTTCTGCCCGCCTACTACGAAGATCCCTATTACATCGAAGTGCTAGCATCGTCACTGCAAGCCGAGCTTAAATCATTGCCGTTTACGCCTGACGTGATCCTGGCTTCCTATCACGGCATGCCCAAAGAGGCAGTCGCCAAAGGCGATCCCTATCAGAGCCAATGCGTGCGAACGACCGGTCTCTTGCGCGCGCAGCTCGGTCTCGACGAAAAGCAATTAATGATGTCGTTCCAGTCCCGCTTCGGTCGCGCGCAGTGGCTTGAGCCTTACACCATCAATACGGTGAGGATGCTCGCGCGCAAAGGCGTGAAAAACCTTGTCGTGATAACGCCGGGATTTTCCTCAGACTGTCTCGAAACGCTGGAGGAAATCAGAGTCGAGAATGCCCGCATGTTCAAGCGTCACGGCGGTCAAAATTTTGCGGCGATTCCTTGCCTCAACGATAGCGAGGCCGGCATGCTGATGCTGTGGCAGCTTGCCATGCGAGAGCTCAAGGGCTGGGTCTGACCGATGCAAGACGGCTCGCTCGTCTCATGGACCTGGTTTTCGCTTGCGCTTGTCCTGTTTGCGATCGAAGCGTTGCGGCCGGGCCTTTTCGCGCTGTGGCTTGGCTTCGCCGCCATCCTTGTCGGCATCGTCGCTTCGGTAGCGCGCTGGCCATGGCCGGCGGAAATGTTGGCGCTTGCAGCCTTCGCTGTGCTGTTGGTTCCGGCTTGGCGGCGCTATGAAGGCAAAGCTTGAGCCCGACTGCAGCCCTGAACGTGCCTTCGAGATCCTGATTACCCACCGATTTGGTAGAATGTCAGCCCGCGAGCAGAGCTTGAGCGAATATGCGCGCTGGGAAGCGCGCTTTGCCCCACCCGAATATGCGTTCGGCAAAGAGCCGAACTATTTTCTGAAATCCTGCAAGACGCTGCTTCCGCAATCCGGGCGCGCGCTGGCGATTGCGGATGGCGAAGGTCGCAACGGCATTTGGCTCGCACAACAGGGTCTAGACGTCCTGTCGCTTGATTTCTCTCCCGCGGCGCAAAGAAAGGCGCGTGCTTTGGCAACCAAGCGCCAGGTTGAGATCGAATTCGTTCAGGCCGATGTACACGCATGGGACTATCCGGAGTCGGCGTTCGACGTCGTGGTCGAAATATTCGCGCAGTTCAGTTCGCCTTACGAACGAGCGGAAAAATGGGCCGGCATGCGGCGCACGCTTAAATCCGGCGGGCTTCTGATTGTCCAGGGCTACACGCCGAAACAATTGGAATACGGCACCGGCGGTCCAAAACAACCGGAAAATCTTTACACGCGGGCGATGCTGGAGCGGGAATTTGGTGGCTTTGGCGATTTACAGATCGTCGAGGAAGAGCGTGAAATTCATGAAGGGACGTCGCACGCGGGTTTGTCCGCCGTGATCGGCCTGACTGGCAGGAAGCCCTAAAAGCTAATCGTCGACTTCACCGAGGATTTTTTTGATCTCGGCGCGGAACTCAGGCGCGATGTCGGAGCGCGCCAGCGCATACGACACATTTGCGGCGAGAAAGCCGATCTTCGAACCACAGTCGAAGCTGCGGCCGTCGAACTGAAACCCGTAGAACGGTTGTGTGCGCGCCAATTGGATCATTGCGTCTGTGAGTTGAATTTCGCCGCCGGTGCCGCGTTCCTGTCTGCCCAGGATCTCAAGAAGGTCCGGCTGCAGGATGTAGCGTCCGGTCAGGATAAGGTTGGAAGGCGCGCGCTCCTTCGTTGGCTTCTCCACCATATTGGTGATGGAGAACATTTTGCCTCGCCGTTCACCGATTCCGACCACGCCATACTGATCGACGCGCTCGTGCGGGACTTCCTCCACGGCCACAATGTTTGCATTCGCCGGCAGGTCGCGCGCCGCATCAATCATTTGGGCGAGGCAACCTCGCTGGTGTTGCACCAGAACGTCAGGCAACAGCAGCGCGAACGGTTCGCGGCCGAGCAATTCGCGCGCGCACCAGACCGCGTGCCCGAGCCCAAGCGGCTCCTGCTGGCGCGTGAAACTGGTCGAACCGGGCACCGGCAAGTCCTGATTGAGATATTCGAGGATCTTGTGTTTTTGCCGTTCGAGTAGCGTCATCTCAAGCTCGAACTGGCGGTCAAAGTGGTCTTCGATGACCCCTTTGTTGCGGCCGGTCACGAAAATGAAGTGTTCGATTCCGGCCTGGCGGGCCTCGTCAACGACATGCTGAATAAGCGGCCGATCGACGACCGGCAGCATTTCCTTCGGCATAGCCTTAGTGGCCGGCAAGAACCTGGTGCCGAGGCCGGCTACGGGGAAGACGGCTTTGCGGACCGGGTTCATGCAATAAAGATGTGCATCGGAATTAACGGATATTCGGAAGAATACACTTTCTCGTTCAAATTATTGTCCAACCCGGCCTCTAAAGGTCGATTCAAACGGAACAACTGGAACCCGACTCGTCATGCCTGCCGGTGCCAAACTGATCGTTCACCGCCCGTTGTGGCAAATCGTCCCGTCGGCAGCAAGGAAAACTCACCGATAGTGATTCGACGCATATTGGCAGGGCGCCGTTTCGGCAGGGCGCGGTTGCGGCCCGAACGCGAGGTTTTTGCCTCATGACTCTGCCAAAACGCATCTTTTCTGGGGTCACTGCAGCCATTCTTGCTTTCGGCGCTGCAGATTTAGCCTGGGCGCAACAGGACAACAACTGGCTGACACACCTGTTTCAACAGCCCTCTGCCAGCGCTGTTCCCGGCTCCTTTAACTCGAGCGCCACAACCGGCTGGAGCGGGCAATCCGGGAC
>CATPBC010000455.1 GCA_955652195.1 uncultured Xanthobacteraceae bacterium
GCCGGGGCCGATCTGCCAAGCCATTAACACAAGAAGCAACGCATCAGTCCCGCTGGCGCAACCGATCGCATGGCGCGCGCCACAGAATGCCGCAAGCTCAGCCTCAAGGACGTGCACTTCGGGACCTTGAATGAACTGGCAGTGCGCCAGCACGCGCGCCACGGCGTCGTCGATAGCGCGGCCAAGACGGCGGCGTTGAGCTACCACATCGATGAATGGAATCGGTCGCTCTTCAACCCGCGCGTGTTGATTCATGTTCGGCCTTGAAAATGCTTCTTATCGAGCCTGGCAAAATACAACTTAGCCGACCACGCGCCGCGGCGCCTGACGTTGTGCCACAACGGTACGCGCTGACCGCGCATCGAGGCAACGGATCGCGATCTCGAGACTGGCGACCGCCTCTTCGCCGGTCACAGCCGGTGTCTCACCGCTGCGGATCGCGCTGACGAAGGCCACCAACTCCGAGCGCAACGGCTCGGCATAGCCGACTGACAGATGTCGCATCGAATAGCTGCCGTCCGGCTGAAAGCCGAAACATTCAGTCACCTGAAGGGTCAGCAGATCGCCGATCAGATACTTGTCGCGCGTAGCGATGTGTACGGTGCGAGCCTTGAATGGCGTCAGCCAATTCGTATTGATGTGGGCGAGCACCCCGGACGCGGTGCGAAACTGCAACAACGCAATATCCTCGCGCTCGGCGACCGCACTTGAGGTCTGCGGCTGGATCTCGACGATTTCCGAATCTGTGAACCAGCGGATGAGGTCGATGTCGTGCACCGCAAGATCGATGACCACGCCGACATTCGACATCCGTGGCGGAAACGGCCCGACGCGGGTAATGGCGATCGAGAGAATATCCTGATCTTGGATGGCGCGCTTGATTGACTGAACCGCGGGGTTGAAGCGCTCGACATGGCCTACCATCAATGTGACGCCGGCCCGCCGCGCGGCGGCGACAATGGCGCGGCTTTCCTCCACTGTGGAAGCAATCGGCTTCTCCACCATCACGTGGATGCCACGGGCGGCGCAATCGATTGCTATATCCCGATGAAAGTGGGTCGGTGCGGCAATGGTGACGGCATCGACGCCGTGGCGTACGAGATCGCCGGCATCGGCGAACGAGGCGCAACCGAGTGAACGCGCGACTTGATCGCAACGTTTACGATCCGGATCGGCGACGCCAACCAGTTTGACTCCGGGTAATTCCGCCAAGACGCGGGCGTGATTGCTGCCCATCACGCCGACGCCAATTACGCCGACGCGCAAGGCGCCGTCGCCGCCGAATTTCTCAGCCTCACCCATGAAAAGCCCCCGCCCAGAGCCAATCCCTGGTTTCCGTTAGCATGTCCGATCGCGACTGGCGACCGGGCTAATGTAGGAATCCATACACAAATTGCTTCAGAGGCTTACGGCCGGCCTTTCCCGCCGGCACCGCCATAAACGGGCAACGTTTTGAATTTGCTGGCATCCTGGAAACAACCCCAAACCCTCACGACCGGCGGTAATCGTCCTCGATGCGGACGATGTCGTCCTCGCCGAGATAGCTACCGGTCTGAACCTCGATCAGTTCGAGATCGATCTTGCCGGGATTTTCCAGCCGGTGCTTCGCCCCGATCGGGATGTAGATCGACTCATTTTCGTGCACCGTCTTGGTCTCGTCGCCAATGGTAACGCGAGCGGTGCCGCGCACCACGATCCAGTGTTCGGCACGGTGGTGATGCATCTGCAGCGACAGGCGTCCGCCCTGCTTCACCACGATACGTTTGACCTGAAAGCGCGGCCCGCTATCGATCGCCTGATAGGAGCCCCATGGCCGATGTACCTTCAGGTGCTCCTCGGTAACCGCCGGCGCCACTTTCTTTAGCTGCTGCACCAGTCGCCGCAACCCGTCGCCGTCTTCGCGTTTCGCCACCAGAACCGCATCTTCGGTGGTAACGACGACAAGATTGTCCACTCCAAACAGCGCGACCAAATGTTTGTCGCTCATGACATACGAACCGCGTGAATCGACGAACACGACCGAGCCGTGACCGAAATTGCCCTGGGTATCGCGATCGGACAGTTCCCAAACCGCTTGCCACGAACCGACGTCCGACCAGTTGTACGATACCGGCATGACCGCCGCGCGTTCGGTGCGCTCCATTACCGCATAGTCGATCGACTTCGTGCCGGCCCGCGCGAACGATTCAACATCGAGGGTGATGAAACCGAGATCGCTGCCGGCGCGCTGGACGGACTCCATGATTGCGTCGAGGCTGTCGGGTTCAAACTTTTTATATTCACCAAGCAGCAAACCGGCGCGAAACATGAAATTCCCTGAATTCCAGAGATAACCCTGCTCGACGTAGCGCTTAGCATTTGCCGCGTTCGGCTTTTCGACGAACTTGTCCACGGCAAAAATCTGCGGGCCAACCGATGCGCCGGCGCTAATGTAGCCATATTCGGTTGCCGGACGCGTCGGGCGGACGCCGAATGTGACGATGCGATCTGCGCCAGCAGCATCGGCGGCGAGACGACAAACCTTAGCGAAGGCTGCCGGATCGGAGATGACGTGATCGGCGGCGAGCGCGACGACTACGGGATCATCGTCGCGCTTGGCGGCAAATGCCGCGCCCGCGGCAATTGCCGGCCCGGAATCCCGTCGTACCGGCTCGAGCAGGATGTCGGCCTCGACGCCGATTTCGGCCAGCTGCTCGGCGACCAAAAACCGGTATTGCGCGTTGGTTACAACGATCGGGCGGCCGAATAGGTGCGGGTCCGAAACCCTGTGAAGGGTATCCTGAAAGGTCGAATGCGCACCAAATAATGGTAAGAATTGCTTGGGGCGACCTTCGCGCGATGCCGGCCACAGCCGCGTGCCGGCGCCGCCGCACATGATCAGGGGGATAATTGTTGGAGCCAAGTTCGTTGGAGCCAAGTTCGTACCTGCGATTGCTTCGATGTTTACTTCTTGCGCAGGACCCGTCCCGCGACCGCGTCGAGCTTCTTGAGAAGCTTCCGATCGCGTGCTTGCGGCGCGGTGATCAGCGCATTGTCGAGGGCGCGATCGGATCCGATCGGGCATGGCTCATGGGCGCGCGGGAAGTCGCGTGCGAGCCGCGCTACCAGGCGCGCGGCCGTCTCGGCATTGGCCATGAGCACCTTGATGATGTCCTGCACAGTGACTGCGTCATGGTCCGGATGCCAGCAGTCGAAGTCCGTGACCATAGCGACGGTTGCGTAGCAAATCTCCGCTTCGCGGGCGAGCTTGGCTTCCGGCATGTTGGTCATGCCGATCACTGAATAGCCGAGATTTTTATAGGTAAGGCTTTCCGCGAGTGTGGAAAATTGCGGCCCTTCGATGCAGACATAGGTGCCGTCCCGAACCAATTCGATGCCTTCGGCCATCGCCGCCTCGCCGATATGGATGCGCAGCCGCGGCGATACCGGATGCGCCATCGATACGTGCGCGACACAGCCTTTGCCGAAAAACGAGCTCTCCCGCTTATGGGTGCGGTCGACGAATTGATCGACCAGAACAAACGTCCCCGGCGGCAGATTTTCCTTAAACGAGCCGCAGGCCGACAATGAAACAAGGTCGGTAACGCCCGCGCGCTTGAGCACATCGATATTGGCGCGATAGTTGATGTCGGATGGCGAATGGCGATGGCCTTTGTCGTGTCTCGATAAGAAAACAATCGGTAGTCCGGCAATTTCGCCGATCCGCAACGACGCGGACGGCTGACCCCAAGGACTTTTAATCGTCTTCGATCGCACCTTCTCAAGCCCGGGAAGATCGTAAATCCCGGAGCCACCAATAATGCCGAGTACAGCCTTCATGAAAAATGATTCTCCGGGTTGCGGTCTATTGAGGCGAACTCATGACCGGCAAGTCAATGCTGCAACAGCACCATCGAAATCGCCGGCACGTAAGTAATGATCATGAGCGCCACGAAATTAAGCAGCAAGAACGGTAAGACGCCGACATAGATTCGGCTTAGTGGCGCATCGAATATCGCTTGCGATGAAAATAGATTAAGCCCGAACGGCGGTGTGTACATGCCGAGGCTGAGATTGACGGCAACGATGATTCCGAAATGAATAGCATTCACGCCAACGCCGCGAACCACTGGCAAGAGCAATGGTGTGAGGATGAGGATGGCGGCGGGCGGCTCAAGAAAGCTTCCCGCCAACAGCAGCCCGACGTTCAGGCAGAGCAGCAGCTCCCACTTCGGCATATTCAGTGCGTTGATGGCGCCGACGACCTGTTGCGGGATTCCGCTGGTCGTCAGCAGCCAGGAATAGATGCCGGCAGAGGTCACGATGAGCAGAATTTGCGAAATGAGATACGCCGAGGCGAGCAGAATGCGCCAAAATCCCGCGAGATCGACTTCGCGGTAGACCACCATGGTCACGAACAACGAGTAAACCACGGCAACGCCGGCGGCTTCCGTCGGCGTGAACACGCCGCCATAGATGCCGCCGAAAATCACCGCGAGCGACCCAATCGACCAGCTCGCCTCCTTGCTGGTCTTCCATATCGTTTCCCAATGTGCGCTGGTGCCGAGCGGAACGCGCTTAAATTTGGCGTAGCCCATAACGTAGGCTGCATCGATAAGTCCAATCAGAATGCTAGGCAGAATACCGGCGGTGAACAGAAGAACAGCAGATTGTTCCGCCGAAACGGCATAAAGGATCATCGCGATCGACGGCGGGATCACAACCGCAATGGCGCCCGACGAGGCGATCAGGCCGACGGCAAAACGCTCGTTGTAGCCACCCGCTTTCAGCGCCGGATAGATCATCCGTCCCATCGCGACCACCGTGCCGACCGCGGTGTGGGACATCGCTCCGAACAGTTCGGAAGCCGCCACCGTGGTTACGGCGAGCGAGCCGCGCACGCCGCCGACCATCGCCATTACCATGGCAATAATCCGCCGCGCGATGCCGCCTTGCGCCATGATCTCGCCGGCGAGGACGAAAAACGGCACCGCAAGCAGCGGAAAATTATCGAGGCTGCCAAACATCCAGGTCTGGATTGCTTCGGTAGGAACGTTGGCGACCGTGAGAACGGCGACGATCGAAGTCACCAGCAGAATGAGAAAGATCGGAAAACCGAGGATAAGGAGTGCCGCCGGTAAGCCAAAGAAAACGAGATAGGCCATCGTGACAGCTTCCTACTGCGATGCCTCGGCGCGGGATGTAGAACCGCGCCACGACCGCGTAAGAAGCCGGACGGCGACCAGCAGACCCATCAAGCTGTAGCCAAGCGGCACCATCATCTGCGGAATAAAGAGCGGAAAGTTCGCCGCCTGGCTTCGCTGATCGAATGCCGCAAGCTGAGATATGACGGGCCAGGCAAACACCGTGACGGCTACGGCTGTCGCGATCATCACGAGTTCAGAGAATATGTCGATCAGTTCACGCAGCTTTGCCGGTAATATCGCCAGCACGACATCCATTCGGATTTGACGCCCCTCCCAGGCTACGGCGCAGCAGCCGGTAAACACGCAGCCGACCATGAGAAAGAGCATGATCTCTTCAGCCCATGGGATCGACACGCTGAAGAAGTAGCGACCGACAATGTTGACAAAATTGATGCCGACGCTGGCGATCAGA
>CATPBC010000456.1 GCA_955652195.1 uncultured Xanthobacteraceae bacterium
GCCAAAGCCGCCGGCATTGTGCTCGAAGCCGCCCGTATGGGCCGCAATGGCCTTTCCGCCTTGATCGAGGCCCCATCTCCGGGTTAACCCGGCATCGCCGCTCTACTTGCAGCGGGCATCGTGCTAAGGCCGCCGTGGCACCGATCCCGGCAGATCCAGCAAAGCGTACAGCGTGAACAAGCCGAAAACAAAGATGCGGAAGTCCCGAGCCGCGATTACCGGCGTTCACGGCTATGTGCCGCCGGACGTGCTGAGCAATGCCGAATTGGCCAAAATGGTCGACACCAGCGATGAGTGGATCGTCGAACGCACCGGCATCAAGGAGCGGCGCATCCTCAAAGGCAAAGGCTTGGGCACCTCGCATATGGGCGCGCAAGCGGTCGAGGCACTGTTGGCCAAGACCGCGACCTCACCGGAGGAGATCGATCTCCTGATCTGTGCGACGACGACCCCCGATTTTGTCTTTCCCTCGACCGCAAATCTGATCTGCGAGATGTGCGGCATCCGCTCGGTCGGCAGTTTCGACGTGCAAGCCGCCTGTTCCGGCTTCATCTACGCGCTCACCATTGCCGCGCAATTCATCGAGAACGGAAAATCCCGCAAGATCGTTGTGGTCGGTGCCGACAAGATGTCGGCCATCATCGACTATACCGACCGCGCGACTTGTGTGCTGTTCGGCGATGGCGCCGGCGCAGTCCTGCTCGAGCCGAACAACAAGTTCGGAATAATCGACACGCTGATCTCTTCCGACGGGTCGGGCATGCCGCATCTGCATCAGAAAGCCGGCGGCAGCCGGATGCCGCCGACCGCCGAGACCGTGGCGAAGCGTTTGCACTACGTCCATCAGGAGGGCGCGGCCGTCTATAAGTTCGCGGTCGCCCGCATGGCCGAGGTCGCGGGCGAACTGATGAAGCGCAATCGGCTCAATGGCGACGACGTCGATTGGCTGGTGCCGCATCAGGCCAATCGGCGCATCATCGAAGCAACGGCTGAGCGCATGAAGCTTCCGGCCGAGCGCGTGATGGTCACCATCCAAAAATTCGGAAACACGACGGCGGCGACGATCCCGCTGTGCCTGTGGGACTATGAACATCGCCTCAAGGCCGGCGACCGGCTGATCTTGGCGGCGTTCGGCGGCGGCTTCACCTGGGGCGGCGCCTATCTGACCTGGGCTTACGATTCCCAGTGAGACTGACACACTATGTCTGCCTTCGAGGGTAAAGCAGACATCGCAACTACGAGCCACTGCGTCCGTCTTTGACCCATGAGCGACATTGGCCAGCATTTCATGTTGCACAGTAGCGAAGCGGTTATGCAGCCTTGGCGGTCTGGCTCCGCGCTTCGACGATCTGCGACGAAAGGTTTGTGCGCGTCGCCTCAATGTCGCGTTTGAAGCCAAAAAATATTTCCGAGTGTCGCATTGGAAGAATTGCCGATGCCTCGTCGATGGACTCCAGATCGGCTTGCAGCGCCGCCAGCTGGGGCGCAGTCAGTGTTTTTTGCATCGCTTTTTCAACAACCCTGAGGCGGCGATACAACTTGCGCATCCGGTCTTGCAAAAACCAGCGGTATAGCTTGGGTGCAAAATTGAACAGCGGAATGCCGATCGCAATGGCTGTGACCAGCACCGCGATCGCCCTTTGTACGTGCACGCCCAACCACAAAGGCAAATGCCTCTGCAGAAACGAAGGGCCATTTTTGTAATAATCAACCGCGCTGGCGGCCATGGGATATTCTGGGTCGGTCTGCGTGGGAAATTCGCCGGCGCGCTGGAAAATATCTTGTTTCCCGTGCACTTCAGACACCGTTCGCAACAAAAGCTGAACAATCTCTGGATGAAGATCGTCGCGGATCAATAGGCGGTTTGTGGTGGCGAGGAGGGTCACGTCATTCGGCGGAATATTCCTTTCGATATCGAAAACGCCCTGCGGCAATACCAGTCGGACGAGACCCGGGAAAATCCTGGTGAAGGCCTCGGCCATTGGGATATTCATGAGCCGAACGTCGGGAGTGTGCAGCAAGGCCTTGACGCTGGCCGCATCCGTACCGCCCAAGACCCACGCGACATCTACCTTGCCGTCTTTAAGCGCGTCTGCGGCCGCGGTTCCGCCGTAGGGCAGGAATGTGGCGGTTGAGGAGGTGATGCCGCCCGCACCGGGAACCTGTTCGGCCGAGAATCTGGTTCCGCTTCCTTCAGGTCCGACCGCGATACGTCTGCCTTTTTAGTTGCGACAAATGGTCTAACGTTTCGGTAGATCGATAGAATATCCAAAAAGCATTGTTGTACATGAGGCCTATCGACAGCAGCCCTGGCGGAGGATTGCCTTTCGAAGCGCCACCATTCACAAAGCCGATGTCGACACCGGATTTCGAATCCTGCAGAAGTCGGAGGTTGTCCACGGCCCCATTGGTCTCTCGTAACTCCAGCTTGACGTGAGAGCGCGCGAAGATTTCACGATATTTCTCGCCGTAGTACACGAAGGTCGAGCCCTTAAAGGCCGTCGCAATCGTGACAGTCGTCGGCGGTGCAGGAATAAAATACGCCACCGCGAACGAAGCGATGCCTGCAATGCAGAGGATCACAGCTAGGCCTTTGTTCAAAGGCCAACGATTAAACCCGAGCATAGGCTTTCCTTCACCGGATTGCGTCTTTTAACCGACTTCCGGTGAGCGCTCTTTGCGAGCCTTGAGAGGAGAGCCGTTAGCTCCGATCACAGGGTATTTTTGATTGTTCTTGAAACAGATCATACCTGAGGAGGTGACTAATAGATACGGAAATCTTGGCCGCACCGCAGGGCAATCGGACGGCAAATATCGCCTCGCGCTCAGCGCTCAGTGCAGGGATTTAGAAAAGCCAAACTTCGTCGGCATGTATGGTCGCTAATGGCCCTTATCGGACTTGGTGCAATGTCTGATTTAAGTCCGAGATGGGCTCCAAACCGGACGTTAACTAGCCTTTGCTGACCAACCTGAATTTTATGAGTACGCGCCCTAGCGAATAGCGATCAGTGACGGACCGGTTGCGGGTCGTTGCTCGCTGTTTGGCCATTCACCGCTTAATCACCGCCGCTTCGACATCGGCAGAAATTCTCGCTGCGGCGCGCCGGTATAGAGCTGCCGCGGCCGGCCGAGCTTCTGGTGCGGGTCTTCGATCATCTCCTTCCACTGCGCGATCCAGCCGACGGTCCGCGCCAGGGCGAACAGCACGGTGAACATGGCAGTGGGAAAACCCATCGCGCGCAATGTAATGCCCGAATAGAAATCGACGTTCGGATAAAGCTTTTTCTCGATGAAATAGTCATCGTGTAGCGCGATCTTCTCGAGCTCCATCGCGACATCGAGCAGCGGATCTTTGATGCCAAGCTCGTTGAGCACCTCGTAGCAGGTCTTCTGCATGATCTTGGCGCGCGGATCGTAGTTCTTGTAGACGCGATGGCCGAAGCCCATCAGGCGGAATGAATCCTTCGGGTCCTTGGCGCGTTTGATGTATTCCGGAATGCGATCGACGGTGCCGATCTCGCCGAGCATTTTCAGTGCCGCCTCGTTGGCGCCGCCATGCGCCGGCCCCCACAGGCAGGCGATGCCGGCCGCGATACAGGCGAACGGATTGGCGCCGGTCGAGCCGGCAAGCCGGACCGTAGAGGTCGAGGCATTCTGTTCGTGGTCGGCGTGCAGGGTGAAGATACGGTCCATTGCGCGCGACAGCACCGGATTGGCTTTGTATTCCTCGCACGGCACCGCGAAACACATGCGCAGGAAGTTCGATGCATAGTCGAGCTTGTTATTGGGATAAATGAACGGCTGGCCGACCGAGTATTTGTAGGCCATGGCCGCGAGCGTCGGCATCTTCGCGATCATGCGGATCGACGCAATCATGCGCTGGGTCGGATCGGTGATGTCGGTCGAGTCATGATAGAACGCCGAGAGCGCGCCGACGCAGCCGACCATCACCGCCATCGGATGAGCATCGCGCCGGAATCCCTGAAAGAACCGGCTCATCTGCTCATGAATCATCGTGTGATGGGTCACGCGATCGACGAAGTCCGCTTTCTGTGCGGCCGTCGGCAACTCGCCATAGAGCAGCAAATAACAGGTTTCGAGAAAGTCGCCGTGTTCGGCGAGATCGGCAATCGGATAACCGCGATAGAGCAGGATGCCCTTGTCGCCGTCGATATAAGTGATCTTGGATTCGCAGCTCCCGGTCGAGGTGTAGCCGGGATCGTAAGTAAAAATGCCGGCCTCGGCGTAGAGCTTGCTGACGTCCAACACCTCCGGCCCGATCGTGCCGTCATAAACAGGAAACGAATAGCTCTTATCGCCGAGCGTAATCGTACCGGTCTTTATGTTGGCGCCGGTCTTCGCGTCCATGGTTTTACCCTCGATGTACGAATTGCAAGACTGACACTGGCCGCTCGCGCCCGCATAGCCGAGAGCGGTCGGGCGGCACAATTCGACCCGCCGATTTGGCGTAGCTCAAGCGACTTTGCACTGCAAGATAATAGCCCATAACGCGAGCGAAAGGGGACTAAGCGGCGAAAATCTGCGGCGGAATGCGGCTGTCCGGATAGTCAGGGTCAAAACTCATTATTTGCGCGGTCGCGACGCTGGGCATTTCGGCCGCTGGCTAGGCGTGAGGAGCGATGTGATCTATACGATCATGAGCGACGAACAACGACGCCAGCGGGCGAAAGGCCCGCGTCCTTTCAGGTTGTGGCGAAAATCGCCGCCGGGTTCGTCGAAGAGCTCGACCGTATGCTCGATACGCTCTTCGCTCTTCTCCTGCCCGGCGAGCGATTTTGGCCACAAACGCGGCTCGCGGAAATAATGAGTTATGACCCTAGTTAGCCGATTTAATGCGCCGTCTGATCGCCAAGCCGGTCGGCAAGCCGGCCCAGGCTCTCGGTTTTACCGAGCACCGTAAGCACCTCAAAAATTCCGGGCGATGTCGTGCGCCCGGTCAGCGCCGCCCGCAATGGCTGCGCCACCGCGCCGAGCTTGGCGCCGTGGCGTTCGGCAAAGCCGCGCAGCGCATGCTCGGTGGTCTCGACGGTCCAGGGCTCGACGTGAGCGAGTTCGGCGGCGACCCCGCGCAGCAGCGTTCGCGCATCCTCGTTGAGAATGCCTTCGGCTTTTTCGTCGAGCTGGATTGGTCGATCGGCCCAAAGAAAACGCGCGCCGTCGATGATCTCGAGCAGCGTCTTGGCGCGCTCTTTCAAGCTTGGCATGGCCGCAAGCCATTGCTTGCGGACCGATGGCATCATCTTGGCGGCGATTTCGGCGCCGTCGGCAAGATGCGGCAGTAGCTTCTCGATCGCCTCCAGCAATTGGGCATCGCTGGTTTGGCGGATGTAATGTCCGTTGAGATTTTCAAGCTTGGCAAGATCAAATCGCGCCGGCGAGCGGCCGATCTGCGGCAGATCGAAAGCCGCGATCATTTCCTCGGTCGAGAATATTTCCTGATCGCCATGGCTCCAGCCCAGCCGCACCAGGTAATTGCGCAATGCGGCTGGCAGGTAACCCATTGCGCGATAGGCATCGATGCCGAGCGCGCCATGGCGCTTCGATAGTTTGGACCCGTCCGGGCCGTGGATCAGCGGAATATGCGCCATGATCGGCACCGGCCAGCCGAGCGCATCGTAAATCTGCTTCTGCCGCGCGGCGTTGGTGAGATGGTCGTCACCGCGGATCACGTGCGTAATAGTCATGTCATGATCGTCAACAACAACCGCAAGCATGTAAGTCGGCGTGCCGTCCGAACGCAGCAACACCAGATCATCGAGGTTCTCGTTCTGCCAAACCACGCGCCCCTGAACCTGGTCCTCGATGATCGTCTCGCCGGTCAGCGGCGCTTTGAGCCGGATCGCGGGCTTCACGCCAGGCGGCGCTTCGCTCGGGTCGCGATCGCGCCAGCGGCCGTCATAAAGCTTGGCGCGACCTTCGCGGCGCGCCGCCTCGCGCATTTGTGCGAGTTCTTCGGGACTGGCGTAGCAGCGGTAGGCGCGTCCGGCCGCCAGCAGCTGTTCGACAACTTCACGGTGGCGCTGCGAACGCGCGAACTGATAGACGGTGTCGCCATCCCAGGTGACGCCGAGCCATTTCAGGCCGTCGAGAATGGCGTCGATCGCGGCCTGCGTGGAGCGCTCGCGGTCGGTGTCTTCGATGCGCAAGAGCATCTTTCCGCCGCGGCCGCGTGCGTAAAGCCAGTTGAATAGGGCGGTGCGCCCACCGCCGATGTGCAAGAAACCGGTAGGCGAGGGGGCAAAGCGGGTGACGACGGTCATGTCTGCTGGATTCTAATTTCTGCCGGATTCTAATTTGCCGGTTTCTAAGGACGCGGGCCCGTGTACCACATATATCTGCGAAAAGGATGAAGGCGGGCAAACCAGAGCATGATCCCGAAAAGTGGACACCGGTTTCCCGCCTGCGCGAAGCCATGGCACCGGTTTGTGGTGTTGTTTGATGCTTCGGCGGGCGAAGGCAGGTCGGGAAAGATCATGCTAAGTCAGAAAGCTAAAGCGAAATGGCAACTCACGGTAAGGTCATTTCGCTTTGGGGTGGGCTTGACCCGATCCGCTGACTTGTTCAATCCGAAGGCTCGCATTCTTGCTGACCACTGGCGGTGAAAATGTCGGTTGCTGAAAATATAGCGCGCGAGGCCGGTCAGGACTTCATCCGCGACATCGTGCGGGCCGACCTCGCGTCCGGGCAGCACAAAACCGTAGTCACGCGGTTTCCGCCGGAGCCGAACGGCTACCTCCATATCGGCCACGCCAAGTCGATCTGCCTCAATTTCGGAATTGCCGAAGAATTCGACGGGCACTGTAACCTGCGCTATGACGACACCAATCCGACCAAGGAAGACCAGGAATATATCGACGCGATCGAGCGCGATGTCCGCTGGCTTGGCTTCGATTGGGGAAGTCACCTTTATCATGCGTCGGATTATTTCGAGCAGCTTTACGCTTGGGCCGAAGAACTGATCCGCGCCGGCGAGGCCTATATCGACGATCAGAGCCAGGAACAGATGCGCGCGACCCGCGGTACGCTTACCGAGCCGGGCACCAACAGCCCGTTTCGCGAACGATCGGTCGAGGAAAACCTCGATCTGTTTCGCCGCATGCGCGCCGGCGAATTCCCTAACGGCGCGCGCGTGCTGCGCGCCAAGATCGACATGACCTCCGGCAACATCAATCTGCGCGACCCGGTGCTCTATCGCATTCTTCATGCCGAGCATCCGCGCACCGGCAAGGCGTGGTGCATCTATCCGAGCTACGACTTCGCCCACGGCCAGTCGGACGCCATCGAGCGCATCACGCATTCGCTGTGCACGCTCGAATTCGAGGACCACCGGCCGCTTTACAATTGGCTATTGGACAACCTGCCGGTCCCCTCGCATCCGCATCAATACGAATTTGCGCGGCTCAACCTGACCCACACCATTCTGTCGAAACGCGTGCTCACTGAACTGGTGCGCGGCGGACATGTCAGCGGCTGGGACGATCCGCGCATGCCGACGCTTGCCGGACTGCGCCGCCGCGGCGTGCCGCCCGCGGCCATTCGCGAATTCGTAAAGCGGATCGGCGTCGCCAAGGCCAACAGCGTGGTCGACGCAGCCATGCTGGACTTCGCGATCCGCGAACATCTCAACAAGATCGCCCAGCGGCGCATGGCGGTGCTGCGGCCGCTCAAGGTCGTTATCGAAAATTATCCGGAAGGTAAAAGTGAGGACCTCGAAGCGGTCAATCATCCCGACGATGCCGCCGCCGGCACGCGCCACATTCGGTTCGGACGCGAATTCTACGTCGAGCGCGACGATTTCATGGAGAACCCGCCGAAGAAATTCTTCCGGCTGTCGCCAGGCGCCGAGGTGCGCTTGCGTTATGCCTATTTCATAACCTGCCGCGAAGTTGTGAAGAACGGTGCTGGCGAAGTCGTCGAACTGCGCTGCGTCTACGATCCCGCAACCAAAGGCGGCAACGCGCCGGACGGCCGCAAGGTCAAGGCCACGCTGCACTGGGTATCGGCGCGGGATTCACTGCCGGCGGAAGTTCGGCTCTACAATCCACTGTTTACTCGCCCTGATCCCGACCCCGGCAATTTCGCGGCGCAGGTCGATCCAAACGCGCTCGAAGTGCTTGCCGACGCCCGGGTCGAGCCCGCGCTTGCCGAGCTAAAGCCCGGGGAGGCAGTGCAATTCGAGCGCCAAGGCTATTTTTGCCTCGACCCGGATTCGGCAGCCAAGCGGCTCGTCTTCAATCGCACGGTCGGATTGCGCGACACCTGGGCGAAAGTGTCGGTGGCGAAAGTCGCTGCGGGCAGTTGAGTTTTTATCTTCTCCACACCCGTCGGTTGCGCTATCGCCACGGCCCATGGGCCTCAGCTAGCATGAAGTTCCTTCCTTCAGCGCGCTGGGGCATCGCGCAGTGGCAGCAAAGGATAAGGCTGAAAACCGGGCACGCGGCAGTGCATCTGCGCGGCCAGGATCGATTCCTTGGCCAGAGCCGTGGTCGGCGCCATGGCCGCGCGGCAATCCGGGCGGGCGCTGGAGCGCAGCATGGTGGCGCGCGCAATTTGCCTCTCCCGCGCGCATTCGCGAATGGGCCAGCCAGGAGGTCGGCGCGGGCCGGCTTTTGCCGTGGTTCGCAGTCGCCTATGGCGCGGGCATCGTTCTTTACTTCGCCGCCGAACGCGAGCCGTCACTGTGGGCGGCAACGGGGCTCACGGCGCTCTGCGCGCTTGCCGCGGTGCTGCTGCGCCGGCAGATCGTGCCTTACGTCGTCGCACTTGGCGCGTTCGGCATCGCGCTCGGCTTTGCGGTTGCGACGTTCAAGACCTCGCTGATCGATCATCCGGTTCTGCGGTTTTCCACCTCAGGCGTAACCGTCGCCGGCTTTGTCGAACTGCGCGAGGAGAGCCAGCATACCGACCGCTTTGTGCTGCGCGTCGAGCGTATGGAAGGCGGGCGCATGAACGACAAGCCGCGGCGCGTGCGGCTTTCGGTCAAGCGCGGCACGGCGCCGCCTGCCGGATCGTTCGTCGAGGTCAAAGCCTCGCTCGAGCCGCCGCTGCAGCCGCTCGAACCAGGCAGCTACGATTTTGCCCGCGACTTATTCTTCCAGGGCATCGGCGCGTCCGGTTTTGTTCGCGGCGCTGTGAAGATAATTGCGGCGCCGGCCCCGCAAGGGCCGCTGCAGCGCGCGGACGCTTTCGTGCAAAGAATGCGCGATGCGATCGATGCCCGCATTCGCGCCGTTCTGCCCGGCGACGAAGGCGCCATTGCCGCGATGCTGATCAATGGCAAACGCGACGCGATCGCACCCAATGTCTATGACGCCTTGTTTATTTCCGGCATCGGCCACGTTCTGTCGATTTCCGGCTATCACATGGCGGTCGTTGCCGGCCTCATATTTTTCATCGTCCGCGCCTTCTTCGCTCTCATTCCGGGCCTGGCCGATCGCGCTCCCATCAAGAAATGGGCGGCTCTCGCGGCGCTGTTAGCCACCGGCTTTTACCTTGTATTGTCCGGCAATCAGGTGGCGACGCAGCGCTCGTTCATCATGATCGGCGTCGTTCTCTGCGGCGTGTTGCTCGATCGTCCGACGCTGACGATGCGCACGCTCACCATCGCCGCGCTCATAGTGCTGCTCTTCGCACCGGAATCGATCGTGCATCCGA
>CATPBC010000457.1 GCA_955652195.1 uncultured Xanthobacteraceae bacterium
CGCCTCGCTTGCGGCGGCACGACAGAAAAGCGGACGACCCGTGGATATGCGGGATACTCAAATCGCGGGTATTGTGCTGGCGCGACGCGGCACCCTCGCGACGCGAAACGTACGACACTTTGCCGATCTCAAAATTTCAATAGTTGATCCGTGGGCACACCGATAGCGACATCGATGTTGGTGTGACGGATCGACTTCATCGACGACAACAACCAGTAGATCTGGATGGGCTTACGAAAGCGGCATTAGAGGAACAGCAGGTTCCTCGCTCAGCGAAGAATGGCGGCGCCTAGACTATCGTCTGCACGGCCAGGCCTTTGCCATCGCCTCATTGGCGAGCAGCCGAAAATCCTCATTTTTTCGATCCGGTCGAGATTCGATATAGGAAACAATTGTCCGCACCCGTTGTAGGTTATCGGCGCTGTCGGGCGGACAAAACAGTTTAGTGTCCGAATTCAAGGCATCGAGGACTTCGATCGCACCGACGCAGCGACCGGCGAAGAAATTCGACTTTCCCGCAATGAAGTCTTTGCAGCCGGCCAAATAAAAATCGGCGCTGAAAACGCGTGCGGTCGCGGACGGTCCGGCATCTGCTTTCGAACCGAGCAACGCCAGGACGAGCGCGAAAGCAAGACGAGGCGTGGTCATCTCAACCCCTCCGGCTCAAGCCCCCATCATAGCAGCAAGCATAGCGTCACGCGCGCCGCACGCCGCAGTATATTGCAGCCTGCATAGTTATTTTCAGTACGACGCTCGAAGATTAAGGCGCGATCGAACGGAAAGGGTGCCGTAGCCCGCTTATTTGCCCCAGCCGAAATGATAGTTCAGCCCGGCGCGGACGACATCGTCACGCATTGAGACATTATCGGTCGGTGAGATACCGCAACTGGCGCCGCAATTGAACTTGCCGAGGTCGACATGAAGGTATTCGGCTTTCGCGGTCCAATTGCCCGGTAACGCGATCTCGACGCCTCCGCCGACCGTCCACCCCGCATTGGTCGCGCTCGCTCCGGCAAAGCCGGGCGCCGAAGCGCGGATGTCGCCCAGCGCTAGCCCACCGGTGACATAAGGCAGAACGCCGCCGAAAGCGTAACCGGCGCGCCCGCGCACGGTCGAGAGCCAGCTATCGCTCGTGCTGCAGCCGGGGCAGAGCGCAGCACTGCTTGTGCCTTTCAGGTTCGACCAATCGAGATCGCCTTCGAGACCAAGCACGGTATTGCCGAACTGCAAATTGTAGCCGGCTGTGCCGCCCACTTGAGCGCCGGAAAGATTGATTGCGGTCGATTGCGATTGCCACCAAGAGCGACCCCAACCGCCACCGCCATTGGCGCCGATATAGAATCCGGTCCAGTTATAGACGGGCGCCACTTGCGCCGGTGGTGCCTTGTAGAGTGGCGCAACGGATAGATCGGCCGCGAAGGCGCATTGCGCCGCAACGAACGTGCTGAGAACGAAAATTGTGGCAACAGCTTTCTTCACGCCGTTCTTCCCTGCGACCCGCGCTCTAATTCAGACCCGGCATTCAGACATATATGTAGCGGTGACCGTAACCGCACTTGGTTACCCTTAGCTTTACTCTGGCTTACCAGTCGGCCGCGTCCGGCGGGGTCTCCGGCCCGGGTACATGATTGAGGACAAAGGCAAAATTGTGCCGGCCGACGGGCGGCAACAAGGGCGCCTGCGCCCCCGGTTCTGATTGCCAAAGCGCCTGTCTTGGGAATGGTATAGTGGATCAGTGATTAAGCCTGCCGTGAGAGTCATGGTGCAATGAACTGGATTTCCAACGTACGGCCGAAAATCCGCAACCTCTTGCAGCGCCGCGAGGTTCCGGAAAATTTATGGATCAAGTGCCCAGAAACCGGCCAGCTCGTTTTCTATAAAGATGTCGAGGCCAATCAGTTCGTCATCCCCGGCTCGAACTACCACATGCGGATGAGCGCAACCGCGCGCCTCAAGTCGATGTTCGACAATCAGACCTGGTTCGATATTGCGGTACCCGAGGTGCCGCTCGATCCGCTGAGGTTTCGCGACGAGCGGCGCTACGTCGATCGGCTTAAAGATGCGCGCAGCAAGACTGGCCTAAACGATGCCGTCAAGCTCGGTTACGGCAAGCTTGACGGCTTTGCCGTTGTGATCGCGGCGCAGGACTTCGATTTCATGGGCGGCTCGCTCGGCATGGCCGCAGGCGAGGCTGTGATCAAGGGCCTCGACACCGCGGTCGAGAAAGGCTGTCCGTTCGTGATGTTCGCCGCCTCCGGCGGGGCACGAATGCAGGAGGGCATTCTCTCGCTGATGCAGTTGCCGCGCACTACAATCGCGGTGCAGCGCATGCGCGAGGCGCGCAAGCCCTATATCGTCGTGCTGACAAACCCGACGACCGGCGGCGTCACCGCGTCATATGGCATGCTCGGCGATGTCCATATCGCGGAGCCGGGCGCGCTGATCGGCTTTGCCGGTCCACGCGTCATCGAGCAAACCATCCGCGAGAAGTTGCCAGAGGGCTTTCAGAAGTCCGAATATCTGCGCGATCACGGCATGGTCGACATGGTGGTGCACCGGCACGACTTGCGCGCCACCATTGTGAAATTATGCCGGTTGTTCCTAAAGGCGCCCGCCAGCGCGCCACAGTCGCGGCTTTTGGCGCCCGCGGCAGCGATGGCCGCAACGACCGCGTGAGCGCCCGCAACGCCCAAGCCGTGCCGATCGATGCCACGCTGGCGCGATTATTGGCGCTGCATCCCAAGCGGATCGATCTTTCGCTCGAGCGTATCGAGCGGCTGCTTGCTGCGCTCGGTAATCCGCAGCGGCGCCTGCCGCCGGCGATCCATGTAGCGGGGACCAACGGCAAGGGTTCAACGATCGCGTTCATGCGCGCGGCCCTCGAAGCGGCCGGCACGAGGGTTCATGTCTACACCTCGCCCAATCTAGTCCGTCTCAATGAGCGTTTCCGGATCGGCCAGGACGGTGGCGGCCAGCTGATCGGAGACGCCGAACTCGGTGAAGCGCTTGCCGAATGCGAAGCTAAAAACGGCGGCGCGCCGATCACAGTGTTCGAAATGGAGACCGCCGCAGCGTTCCTGCTGTTCTCCCGCCATCCGGCCGATTTGAGCTTGCTCGAAGTAGGACTCGGCGGGCGGCTCGACGCCACCAATGTCATTGAGCGCCCGCTAGCCAGCGTCATCACCCGGGTGTCGCTCGACCATCGTGAATTTCTCGGCGACTCGCTTGCCGAGATTGCCGCTGAGAAGGCCGGCATTATCAAGCCGCACGTGCCGGCAATTATCGCGAGTCAGGCGCGCGAAGCGCTTGCCGTGATCGAACGGCAGGCGGCGCGACTGCGCGCGCCGCTGCGAATCGCCGGCGAAAATTGGACCGCGACGGAGGAGCGGGGGCGGCTGGTCTATCAAGACGAGGATGGGCTAATCGATCTGCCGGCGCCCAAGCTCTACGGCCGACATCAGTTCGAGAATGCCGGCGCCGCTATCGCGGCGCTGCGGGCGAGCAGGCTCAAACTTCCCGCCGCCGCTTACGAAGCGGCCATGGTCCGCGTCGATTGGCCGGCGCGCATGCAGCGGCTTTCGCACGGCAGGCTTGCCGATCTGGCACCCCCGGACAGCGAAGTCTGGCTCGACGGTGGGCATAATCCCGATGGCGGACAGGCGGTTGCGGCCGCCCTTGCCGATCTCGAGGAGCGCGTGTCGCGGCCCCTCGTTCTGATTGTCGGCATGCTCTCGACCAAGGATTGCGCCGGGTTCCTGAAGAACTTTTCCGGCCTGGCGCGCCGCGCGATCACCGTGCCGATCCATCAGGAGAAGACGGTCCCGGCGGTCGAACTCGCCGAAGTCGCCGGCAAGGCTGGGATTCCGGCGCTGGCACGCGACGATCTCGAAAGCGCAATCACACTTGCCGGCCAACTCGATCTTCATCCGGCGCCACGCATCCTCATTACCGGCTCGCTCTATCTTGCCGGCGAGGTGTTGGCGGCAAACGGTACTCCACCAGAGTGACCGCGCTTTTGGGAAAGTGGTTGCCGCCCACGGACCAAGTCCAAGGGTAAGCTTTTTAAGTGTTAGAGCCTGATTTCACCGAGATTGATGCTGGTCTCTAAACTGACTTGCAAAATCTTGGAGCGCCCGCCGGAGAAGATCTGGATCGAATAAGTTCCTGAATTCTCGTCGAGTCGATCGAATTTAAAATCACCGAAACCATCTGTGGTGGTCACTGCAACTGAGGCGCCGTCTTTGACTAACTGAACGCTCGCGCCCTCGACGCATTCGATGACGCCTTGCCGTTCTTCAGCGACCGAGCCACCGATGAAGCATTTTGAATAGCGCCATAGATTGCGGTAGTAGACGCGCGGCTTGGTGCCGAGCTCAGGCTTGAGAACTTCGAGATTTTGCTCGCGGGCGAGCCTGGCCATCTCCTCATCCTCGACCTTGATGGCGCGCATCGCGCCGGTCGGGCAGGATTGCTCGCCGCGAGTCTGTTGCCAGCCGCGATCGAGCAGATGCGCATCGAACGGCCAGGCTTGCGGCAGCTGCAGCTCCTCGTTCCACCAGATGTGGCCGTAAGGGCAGGCATCGACCAGTTGCCTCTGACCCTTGGCTTTTTCTGGATCAATGATGACGATGCCGTCGCGGCGCTTCTGGATGGCGCCCTGCGGCGACGCCTTCATGCATGGCGGGTCGTCACAGTGATTGCACATGGTGGGAACATAGGCGATGTCGATTATCGGCGCCTGGCCGCGTTCTTTTTGCAGAATATTGATCCACTTGTGACCGTGCTTCGGCATTGGCGCCGAATAGCCGGGCCATTCATTGCCGACATATTCATCCATGGCGGCAAGCGTGCACAGATTGCAATTGGTGCACTCGGCCACGTCGATGATCATGTTCCATTTTTTCATAGGCGTTTGTTCCGAGGCTGCGCCCTTA
>CATPBC010000458.1 GCA_955652195.1 uncultured Xanthobacteraceae bacterium
AGATCCGCTTGCTTGGCCGGCCCGCGGTCGGCGAGGCCGACGATGACAAGCCGGTTCTCGACTTCGGTAGCGTAAAGGCCGAGCCATGGTCGCGGCGGCGCGTTCCTGCGGCCAAACTTGAGAACATCGTCGATGATCGGTTTTAGAAGATCGATGGGCACCATCATGTTGATGTTTTGCGTCTGCCCCCGCTCCGCGGCGTGCTGGAGCTGCAGCGAACCGATGCCGAGAAGATCGCCGGCCGGGCCAATCAAAGCGGTGCCGCCCCAATTCGGATGCGCCGGCGCGGTAAAGATCGCCTCGTCGAGCACGTATTCCCAATAGCCGGCGAACTCCTGCTTGGCGACGATACGCGCGGCCACCGAGCGCTGTCGCCCGCCATAGCCGCCGATTACGACGCGCTCGCCGAGTGACGCGGCGGCCGACTCGCCGATTTGCAGCGACGGCACATCGAGCTTGGCCAGCGCTTGGACGAGCCCGAAGCCGCTCTCCTGATCGTAGCCCAGCACATGTCCCGGCACCGAGCGGCCGTCGCTCAGCGCGATCCAAATGTTCTCGGCTTCAGTGATCAGATAACCGATTGTGAGGATCAACCCATTGCCGCGGATGAAGACGCCATTGCCGGCCCGCTCGGTGCCAAGCGTATCGGCCGTGAACGCGTCAGCCGGAACCGTGGCGTGCAAACCGACCACGCAGGACAGCGCGCGTTCGAGATCATAGCCGTAGTCTCCCGGCTTCGGTTGTACGGCGGACGGCACTTTCCAGTCGCTCACGGACGGCATTCGTTACTTCTCGCTCGCACCGGCAGGCGCAATGAGGATTTTGCCGCCGAGTTGAGGTCTCCGGCAAGATACCGGCTCTCGCTATGTGTTGACGGCATGTGCTGCGATCAAGGCCGTTGCCGGCTTGGCTCACGGTTACGCGCCGGACAGGCTCGCATCGAGAAATTCCTTCGACCAGCGCGAATAGTCGGCCTGACGCGTGACCTGCTTCATTAGGTCCGGCGATGCAACAGCTTTGATGCTGGCCGGCGGCGTGCCGGCGCGCAGCGCTTTGAGCGTCTCGTGCACGGCATTCACCGCCGCCATGAATGGCAGGTGGCCCTGCAGGCAAATGCGGACATTGCGCGCGCTGAGATAATCCAGATCGTAAAGCTCAGCTCCCGGACTGCCGAGAAAGAGCGGCAGCTTGACCGCGGCGGCGACTGCATCGAGCTGTGCGCGCGTCTTTACGCCGGCCATGAACAGCATGTCGACGCCGGCTTCCTCGTAGGCCTTCAACCGCGCGATCGTGTCGGCAACGCCGGTGATCGCCATCGCACTGGTGCGGCCGACGATGATGAGCCGCTTGTCCTGGCGCCCGGCAAGCGCCGCCTTCATCTTGCCGACGCCCTCCGGGATCGGGATCAGGCTCGTCCCGCTCGCCCCGTAGCTGGTCGGTAAAACGGTGTCCTCGATGGTCAATGCCGCGACGCCTGCGGTTTCCAGCTCCTCCACCGTACGCTTGACGCTGAGCGCATTGCCGTAGCCGTGGTCGGCGTCGACCAGCAATGGCAATTTGCCGGCACGATTGATCCGATAGGCCTGCTGCGCGAATTCGGTCAGCGTCAGCACCACTACATCGGGCGCGCCGAGCACCGTGAATGATGCGATTGAGCCCGCGAACATGCCGGCTTCGAACCCGAGATCTTCGGCGATGCGCGCCGAGATGGCGTCGTAGACCGACCCCGGATAGATGCAACGCGATCCCGTAATGAGGGAGCGCAAGCGCTCCCGCCGGTCCGTCCAATCCATGCTGATGCCCCTGCTGCCTAGTTTGCTGCGGCGGTGTTCTAACACGTCGCGCGGCGCCGCGCCTGCAGCTCATCACTGCTTGCTGCAGCGTCAGAAAAAATCTGTCGAGGCGAGAAAGCTATTCAACCCGGCCGACTACTCGGCCTATTTCCTTGACCGATTACTTGACCGGTTACTTGGACGCGGCGTCGACCGGCGCGCCGGTCTGCTGCTCCAATTCTTTCAGTTTTTTCTGCAGGAACGGCAGACTTGCGACCAGCGCGCAATTCGCCTGATCCGTGGCCGCCTGCTTTTGCACCTGAGCCCATCGCGCGTCGGCATCCTGTTTGTTCCAAGGACGCTTGGTCTCGACGTTGAATGCTCCCTGCGAGGCGAGATTATCAAGCGAACGACGATAGTCTTGCAGATTAAGAACGCGATCGCGCGGCTCGAAATAAAAATTGGTGGCGTTCAGCTCGCTGCAATGACGGAGGCCGGACGCAAAATTTCGCTGCGCCATTTGGGCATCGAAAATCTTGGCCTTGAGATCGTTAAGGGCCTCCGCGTTTTGCGCGTGCAGCGGGCTGCACAGAAGCAATGCAAGCAGAGCCGCCGTGAAACCTATGCGTGTCATTTCCCGTCTCCCGCAAAGTCGTGGAAATGTCGATTGTTGAGAAATTTTATACCATAAGAGAGCAATACTCACAGTGGTTACCGACTGTTGACCATGCCCGCGAAGTGCCGTTTCGGCGGCCAAATCGCCCGCGGAAATCACTGTTTTTGCCTTGTTCCCGCCTAATGTTGCCTGCAAGACTGGGCGGGTTAGGGACCTTGGGGGGCCTGCCGTGCGGTGGATTAGCCTTACGATGGCAGTGGCGGCGCTAGCCGCGTCGGTTAGCGGTGCTGCAGCGCAATATTATCCCCCCCCGGACTATCCACCGCCTCCGCCACCTGGCTATGTCGGGGGACCGGTCTATCGCGATGCTCGCGGCGTCCCGATCAATCCGCGCTATGTGCAGCCGGCCCCGGGCGAAGAGGTCTACGATGGGCCGCCACCCGTTGGCCGCTCGTTTTTCCCGCCGCAGCCGATGCCCGTTCTCAATGGCGGGCTCATGCAACGGCCGCCCAGCGAGCTCGCTGACGTGTCCGGTTCCGCGGATGTGACCGGTACGGTTCGCGGCGCCGCTGTCGCTCCCGGAGCGCCACCGCCCGGTTACATACCTGGCGGCAATGCCGCGCCACCGCGCTCGAATTCAACCGTCATCGCCTCTCTGCCGCCGGAAGATCAGCCTGAGCAAGGACCGAGCAAGGAACTGCCGGAGCGATTCCGCCGTCAGATCGTCAACTTCACCACGACCGAACCGGCAGGCACTGTCATCATCGATACGCCGAACACGTACCTCTATCTCGTGCTCGGCAATGGCAAGGCCATACGCTACGGCGTCGGCGTCGGCCGCGAGGGTTTCACCTGGTCCGGCAGCGAACGCATCAGCGGCATGAAGGAATGGCCCGACTGGCACCCGCCGAAGGAGATGATCGAGCGGCAACCTTATCTGCCTCGTTTCATGGCTGGCGGCGAAACCAATCCGCTCGGCGCGCGCTCACTTTATCTCGGCAACACCGTCTACCGCATCCACGGCACCAATCAGCCCTCGACCATCGGCAGCTTCGTGTCCTCGGGCTGCATCAGGCTGACTAACGACGATATTGAAGACCTCTACAATCGAGTGAACGTTGGCACGCGCATTGTCGTGCTGCCGGGCAGCAATCCGGATGCGGCGGCGATATCGCAGCATTCGATCGCCCGCTAAAGCCGCCTGTAATTTCGTTAGCGCTGGAATCCCGCTCGGCAATTTGGATGTTGCCGCGCGGTTGCGCTCATCATTGTCATTTTTAACGTTGGTTTTCGCCCGACTCAGCTAAGGTTGTATGAGTCGGATTCACCATTCGGCGGGCGCCCTCGCCATGATCGTGAAGCTTTGTCAGGCGTGATTCTTCGCGGATCGCGCGGGCATTCAGCGAGGTCCAATGTTCCTAAATGTTCGTCTGCTGGTCGTAGCGGTTCTGGCTGCGATTGCCGGAATCACTTGCGGTTTGGGCTTGTTCGCGACATTCCGCGTCAATCACGAACCGTTGGCGCGCTTTTCGGAGGGCGGCCCGCCGCTGCAGCTCGCATTCGACAATCTCGCGCCCATGCCAGATACGGCGGCTCCGGTGGTTGCGCGATATCCGCTCAATGGCGCGGCAAAGCCGCTTTCCGCCGCAGTGCTCATTCCGTCGCCGAATCCGGCGCCAGATCCCGCCGAGGCCGGCTCAGCGCCCGGCGAGGGCTCGGCGAACGCCCAGTACGGTACCGTCACCACCGCTCCGGCGGATCAAAGAGATGAGACAAGCGTCGCCGTCGTCACGCCTGGCCAGCAATCCACCGGCGCCGCTGAAAACATTGAGACAGGTCAGCACGCGGCCGATGGTGTGGCACCGGGCGCGCAGGAGCCTGACAAGTCTCCGCCGCCAACCGAATCCGCCGGATCCACCGCAACTGAGGCTGCCGCCGACGGCGCAACCGACACTGCGGCGGAGAAAATCGCGCTGGCAAATTCGGCTGCTCAGATTGAAGATCCGGCAGTTAAGCAAACCAAAGCGCGCGCGAGCGACGTCGCCAAACCGTCGGCCAAAGCGGCGCGTCCGGCGAAACCAACACGCCGCGCGACCAAGGCGATTCGCATCCGGCGAACGCCAGCCACAGTGGCGGCGCAGCCAGCCAATGTGTGGACTCAGCCGACCTACCAATGGACCGACGCCACCCAGACGTCGCAAACCGTACGGCGCGTCGTAGTGAAGCGGCATCGTGCGGCGAAGAAAGCGGCGCCGGCCGCGCAATCCAACTTGACCGGCGCAACCGCCGGCGTCCTCGGCGCCCAATAGCAAGATGGCGAGATTGACGCGGGCTGAGCCGGCGCGCTGATAGCTGCCGGTGCTCGCAACGATACGCAAAGAATTCGCGTGATCCCGCTTTCCGTCCTCGATCTGTCGCCCGTCACCACGGCCACGCCCGGCTCCGCGGCCTTGCATAATTCGCTGGATCTGGCGCGGCTCGCCGAGCGGCTGGGCTACACGCGCTATTGGCTTGCCGAACATCACAATCTGGCGAATATCGCCAGCTCATCTCCCGAACTCATGATTGGGCAAATCGCCGCCGCCACTTCGCGCATTCGCGTCGGCTCGGGCGGCGTGATGTTGCCCAATCATGCACCGCTCATGGTCGCCGAGCGCTTCAAGGTGCTGGAGGCGCTGTTTCCGGGCCGCATCGATCTCGGCCTTGGCCGCGCACCGGGTACCGATCCGGTCACCTCCTACGCGCTGCGCGCAAGACAGGATCCGCGAGCGGGCGACGAATTCCTCGAGCGCTTTCAGGAATTGCTGCTGCTCGAGCACGGCGGCTTCCCGGAAGGGCATCCGTTTCGCAACGTGCGCGCCATGCCTGCCGATGTGGCGCTGCCGCCGATTTGGCTTTTGGGCTCGAGCGGCTATAGCGCCGAGCTTGCCGCGGCGTTCGGGCTCGGCTTTGCTTTTGCGCATCACTTTGCCGATTACGACGCGGCGAGCGCGATGCTCAGTTACCGCGAACGTTTCAAGCCGTCGGCGACACTGGCGCGGCCTTATGCGATTCTCGCCACCGCAGCGGTGGCGGCGGACAATGATGCGGAAGCTGAGCGCATCGCGGCGAGCGCCGCGTTGCATTACGTGCGGCGCGCCAAGGGGGAATATCTGCCGCTGGAATCGCCCGAAGTGGCCGCGGCGTATCCTTACACGCCGATCGATCGCGAACGCATGGCCCGCCAGCGCGCTCGCTTGGCGGCAGGAAGCGCGACAACCGTCAAGGATCGGCTGCTTGCGTTGGCGCAGGCGACGCACGCGGATGAAGTCATGATCACCAGCATGGTGTACGACCATGCGGCGCGCCGGCATTCCTATGAGCTATTGGCGGAAGTCTTTGCTTTGCCGCGCTGACCTAAGTCGCACGGCCGACAATGTTTACGCAATTCCGCATGGCGTGGCCGCGCAATTGGAATGCACTGTTGCAATTGCGCGGCGATATAAACACTGGTGTCGATCCTTCCGGCACCGAAGTTTTGCCGCAATTCGCCACCGGCGCGACACACTCGCGATCTGGCGAAAGCTTATCCGCTGCACTAGGATTTGCGGCTGCTGGGCTTAGACGTTTCACGTCGGCTGGGGAAAGCATTGGCCACGACAATCGCGCGCCACGACCAAGCACCGTACCGTGTACGGCGCTGCCAGCGCCGTGCACGCAGTGATATTTTTGCGTTCGGCATTGCTATTGCCGTCGCTGTGACCGCAACAGCCGCTCCGGCGGCGGCGAGTTACAGATTCGGATATTGGGGCCCGCATGTTTGGGCCCCGCATAAGCGAGTCGCGCATAGTCCGAAAACCGCCGAACGTGCCGGCAAAGAACCCGTCGTCGACGTTCCGAAAGGCCCGCTGCAGATTTTCATCTCGATCAATCAGCAAAAGCTCCATTTATACGGCGGCGGCGTGCACGTCGCGGACACCTCCATTGCGACCGGGGTGCCCAGCCATCCGACGCCGCTCGGCGTTTTCAGCGTCATCCAAAAACAGCTCTTTCATCGCTCGAACATCTACAGCAATGCGCCGATGCCCTACATGCAACGCGTCACTTGGTCCGGTGTCGCCATGCATGAAGGTCAAAACATCGGCCATCCGGCGTCGCACGGCTGTATCCGCATGCCGCACGATTTCGCCGTCCGGCTGTATCGCTTCACCAAGCTCGGCACGCGCGTCATCATTGCCCGCTCGGAACTCAAGCCGGTGGAATTCGCCGACCCGCATTTGTTCGTGCACAAGGAAAAGCCGCCTGAAATCGCGGCGGCGCCGCCGAATAGCGTCGAGACCGCCGCCGCTAAGCCGGCCGAGCTTGCCGTGCGTGCGGACACGCCTGCGCTCTTGCAGCCGGTACAGTCAGACGTTCTGGCGCCGCAGGCGGCCGCCC
>CATPBC010000459.1 GCA_955652195.1 uncultured Xanthobacteraceae bacterium
CTGATCGAGCGCATGTTCTGCCGTCTCAAGGACTTTCGAAGGATCGCAACCCGCTACGACAAGCGCGTCGACATCTATCTCTCGTCGATCCTCTTGGCAGCCACAGTCATTTGGTGGATCAATTGAGTCCGGACCCTAGAGGCCCTCTAACAGCACCCCTAGGCTAATGTGGTCATGACAAAGGGGGACTCTCTATGAAAAAGTTCGCACTAGCGACAGCCGTGGTGTTGGCTCTCCTGAGCATCGCCGGCTGCGCGCAGGTCGGTAAGGGCAAAGCCCCACCGCCTGTCGTCACTAAGGGGTAATTGCTGGACAGATATTGGGAAGGGCTGGGCATCAAACCGGCCCTTCTCTTTTTTCGGTCTGATGCTGCGCTTTATCGGGCCCATTTTCGACAATGCCCTGTCGGCGCTCACGCGCGAGCCGCTCCCAAACCTCCGCCATGTCTTCCAACTGCTTTTTCAGCTGGGGGTCTTTCATTTAAGCAGCTGTGTGACGACAGTCGGCGGCGTTCTTCTCGTATATGGTTACATACTGCTGTTTGGTACCTCATCCCTTGCGTCGAATGGTGCTCCGTACCGCTCGCTCGACTACAGTCCGATAACGGAGGATAGTTCATGGTTCACGCTTCTACCCCGATCGTTCATGCGGTCGGGGCTTTTGTTTGCAAAAAGGTTCGGGAAACTTAGCGTTCCGAGGCATCAATGGGGGTTTGGTAGCGAGTCGGCGGGCAGCTTCAAATGCTTTGCTCGTTCTGCAGCGAGTTTCCGATAAGCAACAGCTTGCTTTTCAAGGTCCGCCCTCAACTTGGCATCCCTTTCCGCAGCGGCCATCCGTTCAAAAGTGATGGCCTTCTCCAAATATTCGGCCAACATCTTCATGGTAGGCGAAGTCCTCCCGGTTCCCGCTAAGGAATGGTATGCAAAATTAGACCTTACCGAGGCGAAAGATTGTCTAATTTGAAACACAGGGAACTACTTATGGGCGCAGCAAAATATTCAATAGTGACTTAAGTTTTGCGTTTATTACAATGCATCAAACGACATGTATGGCGTCCCGATGTTAGTCAGTGAAGTCGTGGCCACTTACCGTCGAAACGCTGCCAACTGCATGGCGCTAGCTCAAGAGCATTTGGACACAGGCCGCAAGCTCGCTCTTATCAATATGGCCCAATCTTGGCTCACGCTCGCTGAACATGCGGAGAGAGTCGGTGACGACCTTACCTTCACCCAGCCGATAAGGCGCTAGCGGGTCGTTTACCGGCTTAGCAAATCTGGCAGCTTGGCAATGTTGGCCGCGATGCGTCGCGCCTCATCGAGCGCCGCTGCGCATTGTTCAGCTGCTGCTTTGGATCCAAACTTCACCCCGTGGAGTACCGGGGCATACGATACATCATCCGCGCTCGGATCGAGCGAGAGCAATGGTACGTCGCTATTCACCCCGCGGGCGTCGAGATGAAAGGGAGGGTAGTCATCGGATCACGGAGAGACGCAGAATTGCAGGCTCGCACCTTGATAAACCGTTGGCTGAAAAGGCGCTCCACGCAAGAACCAAAATCAAACTGACGCCGGCGTTGTCGCCACGGGTCATTCTTCGGATGTCCGACTGGGCATTCTTACTTGAGCGCTGTCGCGATGATCTGTCTGAGATTCCATTTCCGCCCTCGAGTCGCCTTAGCGCCGCGGCCCGCATTGTGTTGCTGAAATCGTCTTTTTATGTTCGTCGTCCAGCCGACATAGGTTCGACGATCATTTTTGCGTCGGCTTCCCAGCACATAAACAAAACAGAGCATTTCGTGTTTTGGGGTGGTTTAATCAGGACAAGGCTCTGCACGTCGGCTTGGGCTATAAGCGGATTTTTGCCCTGCTAAAAATCGAGTACAAAGAACCTTTCTTGTTCGCGATTGGGGTTAGTTGGCGAAGTGGCTTGACCGCCAGAGTGATTTTCCGCCGACCATTCGCGCGGGCATCAGTGAGCGATGACTGCGGAGCCTCACGCGATCGCTCGAACAATATGGCACCAGCGTTGCCCCCCAACGAAATCAGGTCGTCTTTCTCGCAGGTCGCCGCGATCGCCAATCCAATCGAAGCAAGATGGGCACGGCGGTGGCAATACACAGCGAGCAAGGCCCTCGATGTTGGCGAGACGGTCGCAATCAGCTCGTTCAGCCCATGCGCGCTGGCACGATACATCTCGCCCAGCATTTGATCAGCGACAGGACAAGGTTCGTCCTCAAGAAGTACTCGGTGTTCGGGCAGCATCGCGAGATCTCCGAGACGGTCGTTCTACGGTGACCATTCAATGCATCGCGTTAAGACGGCGTTAACCCAGCGAAGTCCGCTTCGGTCCGGAACCGGACCTGATGCAGTCAAATCGTAATGTCTGCTTTAGCCTCGACAGTGGACATTCCTCGCCGTCGTCTCGATGTCAGCTTTGGGCCGATAGCGTCATTTCGCACCGCCGAAACCGTTTTGCACCGGGGCATAAATCTCGGTGCGGACGTGCAAATGGCAATCGACATCGGAAGGCGCGAATTCCCAGCCGGGCTCTGGGGCGCAGCGGTGACCTGGCCAGTCGTCGCGCAGGCGCAGCAGCTCAGGGGAACAACACCGCGAATTGGTGTCCTGTGGCACGCAAGCAATGAACAAGAAGAAGCGATCTACCTGGGCGCATTCCGACAGGGTGTCCGTGACGTTGGCTACGTTGAAGGCCAGACGATAATTCTAGAGAATCGCTTCGCTGGCGAGCAGTATGATCGATTTGATGCGCTTGCAACCATACAACAGAAGGTTGCCTGATCAATCGGACATGTCGAAGGGCGTCTTCGCCACAGCCGTCGCCGCTTTGGTATATATCTCGCCGATGATTTTTGCCTGATCGTTGAACGAATTTAATTGCGCGTTCATAAACTCGGTCTGAATTTTGACGACGTCTTGGAAACTCTTGGCTTGGCTGAGTTTTTGCACGAACGCAAAGGTAGCAGTAACGTTTTGGGTCGCGTGGCTCAGAAGTATTCTATTTAGATTCGTGTTGCTCCAAGGAAGCGCTGACATCGTCTTTTGAAGCCAACCAAAATAATTCTCCATCGCCCCCTGAGCTTGCTTCGTGATCTGCTCGGCAGTCTGCTCCGCAGTTGCTGTCAAAGCCTCGAAAGGTTCTTTATCGTCTGCCATGGCTGTATCCTTATAATCAAGGTGATGGAGCGGAAGCTCTTGAAGTGGTCGCAAGCGTCAAAGCGAGCTGCCCTATTCAAACTAGGCGCGGAGGATCGCGGCCAACGTGGCAGAGCTGTCAGAGCTTTCCGCGCAAGCTGATTAGTTTTCAAAGCCGCCGTTCCAAGGCACCGGCGGCGAGCAAGGATATTGCCTCCTCGTCTCCCCCTTTGGCCGCCCGCGTGAGCAAATAGACCTTGCCGATCTCGTCCGAATGTTGGCGCGCAGTTTGCAACACCCCACAGGCCAAGGCGCTGATCACCGCGGTGACCCCACCCGACTGGGCGTAGAACGCATTCTTACCGGCCATGACAACCTCCCTATCGGATCAGGACCGTCATGCTGCCATACAAAGGTGCGGCGTGTTCGTTTACTCAATGTAGCAAGGTTGTCACAAGCCGTTCCGAGGGTAGGTGGCACTGTCGCTAGCCCCCCCTTCCACTAGAGATTTCAAGCCAATCAACGCGGCTGCTGGATGTGTAATCACGTATGACGGGATCGCTTCGAGGTAATTCCGGATCCTTCCTTTAGCCTCAAACCGTTTGCGAAATTCCGATCGAATGAGAAAATCCAAGATCCGAGGTGAAATACCGCCGGCAATATAGACTCCGCCTCGCGCTCCGAAAGTCAGTGCCACATTTCCTGCAAACGATCCCAAAAAAGCACAGAACGCGTACAGCGATCGTCTGGCAAGCTGACACTCACCACTGAGGGCGTTCTTAGTAATTTCAGCCGCGTTTCGCGGTGGGGTTTCCAATCCTTCAAGCGCGCCAATCGACTGATAGATGTTTTCCAAGCCGCTGCCAGAAATGGCACGCTCGGCCGAAACATGGCCAAAGCGTTTGCGCAAGTGAGCCACGATGCGATTCTCTTGCTCGCAAGTCGGTGCCAATGTTGCATGGCCCCCTTCGCTTGCAATAACCACCGAGCGATCAACTAGGCAGGCAACACCTAGTCCACTCCCCGGCCCGAGCACAGCCATCGGTGCTCCTGCCTCGGCCCTACCGCCTCCTATCCCCGTCAAATCGGTGGACTTAAGACTGGGTAGCGAAAGAGCAACCGCTTCGAAGTCGTTGACAATTCGAACCTGCAAGCCGAAAGCCGTTTGCAGTTCACGGGCGTCAATTACCCAGGAAGAGTTTGTAAGAAGGACACGCTCACCTTTTACAGGACCTGCAATAGCAAGGAGCGCCTGATGGATTGGCGTCTGGCGACAATGTTGCGTTATGAAGATCGCTAGTAGATCCGAAAATTGCCCAAACTTAGCTACCTCAAAGCTGCTGATTGCGTTCAAGTTTCCATTCGATAACAGCGCGAATCTTGCGTTGGTAGCGCCAATATCGCCCAACAGAATGTACTCAACTGAATTTGACATGTGGTATTTGCTCGCCCCCCAGATCAAACTTTTGTTTTTGACTGATCGCCGCCGCTGTGACGAAATTCTTTTGGACTTTGGATCAGCCACTTTTTGAGATCAAGTCGGTTGTCGGCCTTCCAGCGCACCACAGGGACAATCAACTTAGCGGTATCTCATTGCTCGCGTGCATATGGCCGCATTGCCTTTTATTTCCCCCGACGACCATTACCCAGTATGTTCGGTGGCCATTTTGTGCATGTGCAACGGAATCAAAATCCAACTATTTTTTGGTGTGTATCCAGCACCTTGCGCTTCCTGAACACCGATAGCGTCGCAATGTGGTTGCGTCCACCTTTTTGCTGTCCCCCTACGGTGGTCGTTTTTAGACCACTGCCGCCGTCATAAAATAGGTCCGAATACCTCTACAGTGTCCAGTCAGTGATGTTTTTGCTCGCCCTGCCGGTAGGCAGGCTTTGACCTCATTTGATTCTGAACCTAGAGTGAAGTCTGATAATAGCGTACATGCGTAAGCAACGTCGGGGCCAGAATTCGACTATTTTACTCTCTGTGGAGAACGACATGACGGAGCGTGATGAGGCGCTGGCAGCGCAGACCAAGGTCGGTAGGGGGGATTGGATTCCCCGGCCGACAAAAGCGGAGGTTCTCGCCGATGTTCCAGGGGCCCGTAACGTCAGGTCGGAACTGTTGCCGGAGGGTGTGCAACATCTTTCCAATGTGTCGGCCGGGGTAGTTGCCAGGGATCCGAACGTGGCTGTGGGGGTCATTGTTGAGGGTCTCGCAACTGACCCGAAAGAGGTTGAGCGGTAGAAGTCGTTTCCCAACGAGGAAAAGCCGACGCTCTGACGCCCCGCGGCATCATAAAGATCTACGACAGGGTTGCCTCGATCGGCAGCCCTGTTTTTTAAACACTAATGGAACTGAGTAAAGTCTTTCTCAATCTGATATACTCCCACAAAAAAGAGACGGAGGGCACAGGGGGCACTCCGTCTCAGTCTCAACAGATTTTACCTAGCACTCTCACACATTCAGGATTTTCTGCACCGGATTCGAACGTAACCGGTGAGCCTCGGGCATACCCGAGCCCAGCAGAGGACGCAGGTAAAGCCGGAACTCATCGGTAACATCGGTGCCGTTGGCGCTGATGAACGCGCCAGGCATCGTTCGCGTCTTGCCTGCCACTTCAGTCAGCGCGGTGAGCTTGTAGCCAGCCGCGTAGGAACCGGTTCGGTGGATGGTCACCGAGCCGTCCGGCGCACCCCGCATCGCATACTGCACGGCCTTCTTGCCGACCTCACGCGCTTCGCGTTGGTCGACGTCGGACACGCAGCCGAGGAAGGACCGTTGCAGGTAGCCGAGCGTATCGCCACGGACACGCTTGATTTTCAGCTTGGACTTGATCTCCTCGCAGAGGAGATCGGCCAGCGCCCCGGTACCGGAGAGCTGAAGGTTGTGGTGTTCGTCGCGCTCGATGTTTTTCCCGAGTTGGCTCACAATCGGCGTGCCAGAGGCATCGTGGATGCCCTCGGACACTGCGATCATGCAGCGGCCGAAGCGTTCGTGGGCGGCCTTCACGTCCGCGAGGAATTTCTCCAACACGAACACGCGTTCAGGCAGATAGATCAGATGCGGACCATCGTCGGGATATTTCCTGGCCAGCGCCGAGGCGGCAGTCAAGAAGCCCGCATGCCGGCCCATGACGACCGCGAGGTAGACGCCGGGCATTGCCGCGTTGTCGAGATTGGTGCCCGCAAATGCCTGGGTGACGAAGCGCGCCGCCGACGGGAATCCTGGCGTATGATCGTTGCACATCAGGTCATTGTCGACGGTCTTCGGGACGTGGATACAGCGCAGCGGGTAGCTAGCCTTATGTGCCTCCTCGCTGACGATGCGCAGAGTATCGGCGGTATCATTGCCGCCGATATAGAAGAAGTAGCCGATTCCGTGCGCCCGTAAGACCCTGAGGATCTCTTGGCAGTACCTGGTGTCTGGCTTGTCACGCGTCGAACCGAGTGCCGACCCCGGCATGGCCGCGACCAGCTCGATCTGCTGCGTAGTCTCCTGCCCCAAGTCGATAATGTTTTCGCGGGAGATACCGGCAACGCCGTGGCAGGCGCCGTATACAGACTCGATGTTGCTGAAGCGACGTGCTTCGAGTACAACGC
>CATPBC010000460.1 GCA_955652195.1 uncultured Xanthobacteraceae bacterium
GCCGATCGGCCGCGGGATTTGCGCTGACATGGTTCTCCCTTTCCCACGATTGAGCGACAAATGTCCGTGCGAAATTCGATCGCAATGCGATGCAAATTGGGCAATCCCACGTCAGTTGCGGCGCGCCGCTGACGCTTTTTTGACTACTAGCCGGAAAAACTTAATCGAACAGGCGCATCGACTCCGGCCGAATAAGCGGCTGCCTTTCAATCCAGCGGCGCGATCAGGCGGCGGCCCTCAGGTTTAAGTCCTCTTGCCGATCCAGCCAGCACGGCTTCTTGGGGTGCCGAAGTCTATTTGAACGTTACCAGAGCATTGTCGGCCGGATAGTCGTTGGTGAAACGGCTTTGCGGACCGATCGGGCCGAAGCTGATCGCGTCCGGTGAGCTTACATTGGCCTCTACCGGGCCGCTGGCCTCGCCTTGTGCAAATTCATAGGGCACGCCGTTGCCAGCGAGAAAGGATGGCTGATCATCAATGTGCATGTGCAAGTGCGGCTCGGTCGAGCTGCCGGTATTGCCTACAAGGCCAAGAATCTCGCCGATTTGCACCTCATCGCCGGCTTTCACCCGCACAGTGCCTGGGCGCATATGGGCGTAGAGTACGTAACGGTGCGGCGCGATCTCGACGACGACGTGATTGCCGGCAGCATTATCGGCGCCGATCGAGATCGCGTACTTGCCGGAGTGCGGCACATTCTCTGGTAGGCCATCCGCCATCGCGACGACTTTCCCCGCCGCGACGCTGTAGATCGGTTGGCCGTAGCAGAAATAGCTGTCGTTCCTGTCCTCTGCGCCCTTCCACGTCGTGCGCACGCCATCGATCGTCTGATACTGCACCCAATCGATCGCGAACCGCTGCGCCAACCAGGCGCGCCCGTCCTCTATGAGAATAGCCCGGCGATGAGCAGCATCCGGACGGTTGTTGACCGAGTCACCAGCGATCCATGTGCCGCGCAGCGGCGCTGCAACAACGATCGGGTTGTCATTCGAGACCATCAAGGGAGCCGGTACCACATCATGGGCTCCGCCCTGATCGCCCAGCACGTGCAAGACATGTTCAATCGTATTCGGAGTTTGATCCTTACCCAGATCGAGCATGAAAAAGATGACCACGCTGCGACCGCCTTCAATGACGCGATCGGTATGTTTGGCCGCTGACTCGGATGCACCGAGGTAACTCATCATGGCCGCAAGCGCCGCGCCTTCAAAGTTCGACTTAGTATCGCCTGCTTTCGTCTCAATCGAATTTAAAACGTACTGATCCTTGGAAAAATTTGTGATCAGCATTTCGTAGAAAAGACGCACTGAACCGTATTGCACAATTGGCGCTGGTTCCGCCAAAAAAGATAGGTTGATTTGAGGCGGGCGCGGATCACCAGCAAGGATTGGGGTCCCTAAGAGGACAAGAATGCAGGGAGAGAGGAGGTACTTGAGGTTTATCATGAGCGACCTTCTCCTGGTGTGATCAACCAGTCGTCATCGGACAACGTCATCGGACAACGAGAGCGCTTATGTCAATTATGCTGCATCATAGATGTGCGCGGATAAATGCTCCGCTGCTGGCCAATGCGCGTCTGCCGGCTTCCAGTTGTGCGTTCCACAAATGCCAAGCGTGAATCATATGCGGCCAGATCTCGAGCGTCACAGCCACATCGGCGCTGCCTGCGGCACCAGCAAAACGAACTGCATCAGCAAGCAGTGTTTCCGCTGATCCAACCTGAATAAGAGTTGGGGGAAATCCTTTAGTTCGCCAAAAACTGGTGAGATTCTCGGGTCCGCGCGATCCATCGCAGTCGGGACGTAAGCACCAGCAAGTTCTTCGAGATAGGTTTTGTGGATCAGCGGATCGACGGCGTCCTTGCTGGTCATCGTCGAACCGGACATGGTCAGGTCGACCCATGGCGACACCAACCAAGCGCATCCCGGCAGTTCTTCTCCATCTTCTCGCAGCTTGTTTATTAGCGCGATGGTGAGACCGCCGCCGGCGCTATCACCGGCGACTGCAATATGCGCTGCAGCTATGCCTTCGTCCCGCAGATAGCGCCATGCGGAAATCGCATCCTCGAGCGCTGCTGGGAACGGATTCTCCGGCGCAAGGCGGTAGCCGATAGCAAGGGTGCGCATCGCCGCGGCGCGTCCGAGCTCGGATATCATACGACGGTGACTGCGAATTGAGCCGGAGCAGTAACCGCCGCCATGGAAAAACAAGACTAGGCGTGACGGATCGCTGCCTGGAACACTTGACCACTCAGCCGGCACACCGCGAACATCCGCAGCTGCAAGTCTGACGTCGTCGGCAACGGGCCAGATCGAGCCGACCTCATCGAGGCGCTGTCGCCGCTCGCTCCAGCCGACCGGGCGCGGTTTTGACGCCAACAGTGCTCGTATAACATCGATCTCAGTTTGAGCCATATTCTGCTAAGTGGTCATCAGGCGGACGTGAGGTGGGCGGCCGGCGGCTCTTGCACTTCAATTTTGACCCAAACGCAGAGATCATCTGATCGCCATCGCACTGCGCGAAAAGGGCAGCTTCAACGCTCAATGCGTCTTCACGGTTGACTGTCCAGCGCAGGCACACCTTCGAGTGTATACGCCATGGCTGCGCGTCCATGCGTAGAGTAGAATGACGCGTTCTGTTCGCCGCGCAGCGCTTCGCGAGAGAATCGGATGAGATGATAAGCCACGAGCCCCATGCCGAGCGCCGCGTCGATCTGACCCCGGCTTAGGGCGTGCCACGCGGCGCGCCAGAAGGGGCGCCGGTAATTCGACAGTAGGCCAATCCAAAGCACGATATTAAATCCCAGCACCGCAGCCTCGCGAAGATTTCTGACGGTTAGCTTGCCGCGCGCGGGAACGTCTAAGCGATTTGCGTAGGTCGCATCGACTTGATGAGCAAAGCGGGCGAACAAACGTTCGGGATCATAAGCGTGGGCTATGCACCGCCGCCAACCCGCAACCACATCGTCGTATGGCCGCAAGAATTGCACGTTGCTTTCGAGTCCAGCGCCATCGGCGATCAACCGGCCGTCACGCTTGAGGCGGTCCCACAATGGTGTCCGCGGTAACGCCTGCAGCAGATTGATAGTGAGGATTGGAATACCCGAGAGATCGATGAAGGCTTTGAGACGGCCTTCGCTGTCGCTGGTATCGGTATCAAGGCCGAGGATGATGCCTGATGTCACCTCGAGGCCATATCTGTTCAAGGTCCTTATCGCCTCCATCATTGGCAGTGCGGCGTTGTGTTCCTTGCGCATGGCCCTTAGCGCATCGGCGTCCGGCGTTTCGATGCCAACGAAAACAGTGAGGAATTGCGCCTCGCGCATGAGCAAAAGAACTTCGGCCTGTTTGGCGAGATTAAGCGTAGCCTCGCAGGCAAATTGCAGCGGGTAACCATGCTTGCGCTGCCAGTTGATTAGATGCGGCAGTATATCGCGTGCTGCCTTGCGGTTACCTATGAAATTGTCGTCAACAAAATAAACCACCGATGGATGGCCCGGCTGTGCCAGCACGGCGTCGAGTTCCGCAATAATCTGTTCTGGTGTCTTGAGCCGCGGCTGGCGACCGTAGAGTGCAGGAATATCACAGAATTCGCAGCGATAAGGGCATCCACTCGAGAATTGCAGACTGCCAATCAAATAACGGTCAAGCCGAACAAGATCGTAAGCTGGCAATGGAAAGCTGGGCAGCGGCAGCCGCTCATTTGTCTCCAAGCGTATTTGCGCCCGCGGTGGCGTCACGCTGTCATCAAGACAAGCGAGGAGACGGTCAGTGGCGTCCCCAATTTCCCCGATATGTAAATAATCGAATTCCGGGTAGAGTTCTGGAGCGCCGGAAACCGATGCTCCGCCGAGTACAGTGGTTTTGCCAGCCGCCTTCGCGCGGTGTGCAATGTCGTGGATCTGCGGCGCCTGGATGTGCATGCCGCTGACCAGAACGACATCGGCCCATCTGAAATCGGCGGCGCTCGCC
>CATPBC010000461.1 GCA_955652195.1 uncultured Xanthobacteraceae bacterium
ACCGAATATCGCGCCCATAATGCTTCCGAAAATGCTCATGGCATCTACTCCGAGTTGGCAACGAAACCGCCCCTCTCGGCCCTGGATATCTTACGCTACTTTTTGCCAATAAACCGGGGGCACTCACCGTCGCATCAATCCGGGAGGCTGGCTTTCTCCGGATCATGCTTTAGAGGTGTCATGCTTTAGAGGGTCATGCTTTAGAGGGGCCATGATTTCCAACTTCAGCTATCGTTCCGACCCAATCCGGATCGTGTTCGGCGCCGGCGCCGTGGCGGCGCTGCGCGCCGAAACCGAGTTTCATAAAATTTCCCGGCTCGTGGTTTTGTGCTCGCCGACGCGCGCCGATTTTGCGCGCCGGGTCACCGCGCCGGTCGCCGACCGCTGCGTCGGCTTCTGCCACACTGCCGGGCAGCACATGCCGCGCGATGCGTTCGAGCACATCATCGGCGAAATGAAGGGGCTTAACGCCGACGGCTTCGTCGTCATCGGCGGCGGCTCGCCGATCGGACTTGCCAAAGCCGCGGCGGCGACCACGGGGCTGCCTTACATCGCAATCGTCACCACCTATTCCGGTTCGGAAATGGCGGCGCGCTGGTATGTCGGCGTTGCCGACAATCGCGTGAACGGCGAGAGCGTCGCGGCGCTGCCGGCAACCGCGATCTACGATCCTGAACTGACGCTCGATCTTCCGCCGGCGATCTCGGCCGCGAGCGGCATGAATGCGATGGCGCATGCGGTCGAGAGCCTCTACGGCATCGACACCAACCCGGTCGTGCAGACCATGGCCGAGGAGGCCGTGCGCCTGCTCGGTTCGAGCCTACCGCGTGTGGTCCGCAATCCGCGCGATATCGAAGCCCGGACGGATGCGCTTTACGCGGCCTGGCTTGCCGCGAATTTCCGCGCCCAGGTCGGCTTGGAACACGCGATCGCGCAGCGCGTGCGGCAATGGTTCAATCTCGACCACGCCCGCACGCATGCCGTCGCCACGCCTTATGCCGTTGGGTTCAATGCGGCGGCCGCGCCCGACGCGATGACGCGTATCGCACGCGCGCTTGGCGCGAAAGACGCGGCACGCGGGCTCTACGATCTCAACGTGAAGCTCGGCCTGCCGACCGGGCTAAAGGATCTTGGGCTCAAAGAGGCCGACATCGGCCGCGCCGTGGAAGTCGTCGCGGCCGTGAAGATCGCCCATCCGAAGCCGGTCTCGAAGGCCGATCTGCTCAACGTGATCGGTCAGGCCTATGCCGGCGCACCGCCGCGGTTTTAAGCCGCGCGCTGCGACCGCTGCGTAGGCGGATTGTTGCCTCCTGGCTAGAAGCGGGATGAGATTTCGTCGAATCGTCATCCCGCTCTAGCTTTTTGTTTGAGCATGATCTTTTCCGAGAACCGGTTCCCACTTTTCGGGATCATGCTTACAGTCACCGATGATGGCCAAAGCAAACAAGCCAATCGCGACCGCCGGTTCGGGATTAAAGTGGGTCGGCCGCTCGATCCGGCGCTTGGAGGACCCGGCGCTGGTGCGCGGGCGCGGACGATTTACTGGCGATCTTCCCGCGGCGCAGTTCGTGCGTTTCGTACGCAGCCCGGTAGCGGCGGGGCGCATCCTGAAGGTCACCGCGCCCGATGGGATCACGCTCATTCGCGCCGCCGATCTCGCCGCGCGGCCGATCCGGCCGATGCTGCACAAGTTCAATTATCTTCCGATCGCGCAACCAATCCTTGCCGCCGAGGTGGTGCGTTTCGTCGGCGAACCGGTCGCTGCGGTGTTCGCGCCGACGCCGGCGCAAGCCGAAGATGCCGCGGACAGCGTTGAGATCGAGATTGCCGAATTGCCTGCCGTCCGCGACGCGCGCGACGCATTGGCGCCGGACGCGCCGGCCGTGCATGAGGTGGGAAATGTCGTGGTCGACGGTCAATTCCAGACCGCGGATTTTGCCGCCGTCGCGGCCAAAGCGCCGCGGCGGATTCGCCTCGCTGCGCAATCCTACCGGCAAAACGCCACGCCGCTCGAAGCGCGCGCTGCGCATGCGGCGTTCGACGCAAACTCGGGCCGCACGACACTGACCTGCACCACGCAAATGCCGCATCTGACACGCACCGCCATTGCCGACATTCTCGGATTTCCTGAATCCGATTTGCGCGTGGTGGCGCCGGACGTCGGCGGCGCTTTCGGACAAAAAATGTCGCTCGCCGCCGAATATGTCGTGCTGGTTTGGCTGGCGCGCAAACTGCGCGGCAGCGTGGCTTGGAGCGAGGATCGTCGCGAGAATTTGATCGCGTCGTTTCATGGCCGCGAGCAGCGCATCGAATTGGACGGCGCCTTCGACACCGATGGCAAGCTCGTCGCGCTTGCCGCCGACGTCGTCGCCAATGTCGGCGCTTATTCGTGTTTCCCAACCACTTGCGGGGTCGAGCCGCTGATGGCGATGGCCGAATTGCCGGGGCCTTATGACCTGCGCGCTTATTGGTGCCGCGCCCGCGCGGTTACGACCCACACCTGCACCATGGCGCCGTATCGCGGCGTGTCGCGCCCGGTCATAACTTTTGCGATGGAGCGGCTGATGGACAAAGCCGCCGCGGCTTGCGGCATCAGCCCGTTCGAAATCCGC
>CATPBC010000462.1 GCA_955652195.1 uncultured Xanthobacteraceae bacterium
AGACGCATATCGGCGGCAGATCGAGCATCTCGGCCTCGCCGCCGCCATCAGCGAATACGACCATGCCGATCAGCCGGCGCAACGCCGGCTCGCCGTGGAAATTCGCCTGCAGCTTTATCAGAGTGAGCTCGCGCCCGATCTAGTTCCTGACGTCCTCGCGGCGTGGCGGACGGAGCAGAAACCTGCCGCGGTGCGTTCTTCGGCATTAATCGAAGATCGCGCCGATGCGAATTTTGCCGGCCAATTCGAAAGCTTTCTTGGCGTTAGAGAAGACGCCGAATTCCTGATCGCGCTTCGCGCCTGTTGGGCGGCGTTGTGGACCACCAATGCCCGCCGCTTGATGGCGCAGCATGAGCAAAGCCCAGCCGGCACGGCCATGGCCGTGCTGGTCCAGCCGCTCGTCGCCGCGCGCGCCTCCGGCGGCGGCTTGAGCGAGACTGCGGACGGCCAGATGCTCATCAGCGCCACTTGGGGCTTGGGCTCCACGATTGCACAGGGCGAAGTGGTGCCGGATCGCATCGTGCTCAGCCGTCAGGGATTCGTCCGATCGAACGACGCGGGCCGCAAGCATCACCGCGAAATCTGCACCCACAAGGGCGGAAACGGCGCGGGAACTTCGCCGCAAGCGGTGCCCGCGGCGCTCGTTGGGGTGCCCTGTCTCCAAGCCGGCGAGGCCACGGCACTCGGGCGGCTGATGCGCAAAGCTGAAAGCGTGCTCGGCATGGCGATCGAGATCGAGTGGGCGCTTGATGAGCGCGGCTTTCAATTACTGCAGGCCCGTCCGCTCCACATGCGCCCCGCGCAAGTACCGGACGAAATCTGGCTCAAACATCCCGGTCTCAATGGCCACCCTGCCGGGATCGGTTGGGGCTCGGGCCGCGCCGTCGTGGTGAACTGCGAATGCGAACTTACCCGCGTGGCGCCGGGCGACATCCTGGTGACGCGCGTTGCCGGCCCGGCGCTCAGCCATATCCTGCCGCGCGTCGGCGGCGTCGTCGCCGAGCTTGGCGGCTCGACTTCGCATCTGGCCTCGCTGGCGCGCGAACGCGGCATTCCGATGGTGCTTGGCGTGCTTGACGCGACGCGCCGGATTCCCGACGGCGCGCAGGTTGCCGTCGATGGCGTCGCCGGCGTCGTGCGGTGGCTCGCCTGATGTGGACACGGCAGCGGCGACCGCGAATATTCGTTACCCAGCCGGCCTCCGAACGGGCGCTCAAGCGTTTGCGCTCAGTGGCGAAGGTCACAGTGTTTCCCGACGCCAGCCGGATCATTGCCAAGCGCACGCTGATCGAGGCGGTGCGCCGGACTGATATCTTATTTTGTCTTCTCCACGACACCATCGATCGCGCGGTGATCGCGGCCAATCCGGATTTGCGGATGGTCGCCGCGCAATCAATCACGCCGTCGAATATCGACGTGGCAGCAGCGACCGCGCGCCGCATTCCGGTGACCGTTACGGCGCCGGCCACCACCGAAGCGACCGCCGATCTCAATTTCGGACTGATGATTGCGGTGGCGCGGCGGATCGTGGAAGGCGACCGCGCGGTGCGCGCCGGGAAATTTCCCGGCGGCCAATCGGCGCATCTGATGGGCTCCTTTGTATGGGGCAAGACGATCGGGCTCATCGGCGGCGGCGGCTTGATTGGCAAGGCGGTAGCGCACCGCGCGCACGGTTTTTCGATGCGCGTGCTGTATTGGACACCGCGACGCAAATCGCACAGCGAAGAGCACGAGGCCGGTTTGACCTATGCGCCGTTAGAGGATTTGCTGCGCGAATCCGATTTCGTATCGGTGCATTCACCGCTCAACGCCGAGACCCGGCATCAAATCGGCGCGCGCGAATTGCGGCTGATGAAGCGAAACGCGTTTCTCATCAACACCGCGCGGGGTGCAATCGTCGACGAGGCGGCGCTCGTCCGCGCCCTGCAGACCAAGCAGATCGCCGGCGCCGGCCTTGACGTTTTCGAGCACGAGCCGAAAGTCGACAAGCGCTTGCGGGCAATGGCCAATGTCGTGCTGACACCGCATCTCGGCAGCGCCACGCCGGAAGTGCGCGAGGAGATGGCAAAAATCGTGGTCGATAATATTCTCGCCTTCCTGGAAGGACGCAAATTGCCGAACTGCGTCAATCCGCAAGTGTTTGCGTTGTAACCGCGCCGAGTGTTTCATGTCCCGCACCATCATCGCCATCACCGACAGTCCATTCCCCTCGCTCGAGCCGGCGAAAAAAGCCTTGGCGCGGCTTGATCCAGAATACCGCATGGCGGCGCGCCCCGCGGCCGACGACATCCTGGCCGTCGCGCGCGACGCCGATGCCGTACTCGTCACCTATGCCAAGCTTCCCGGCGAGCTCTTACGGCAATTGACGCGCTGCAAGGCGATCGGCCGCTTCGGGCTCGGCGTCGACAACATCGACTTGCCGGCAGCCAAAGCGCTCGGCATCGCCGTCAACTATGTGCCGGATTACTGCCTGCGCGAAGTATCGGACCATGCCATGGCGCTCGTTCTTGCGCTCGCGCGCAAAATAACTTTGGCCAACAAACTTGCGCAATCCGGCCGCTGGGAAGTAGCGCCGATCGTGCCACTGCGCCGCCTCGAGGGCCAAATCCTGGGCCTCGTTGGCTTCGGCAATATCCCGCGCATGCTCGCGCCCAAAGCCAAAGCGTTTGGATTCAACGTCCTCGCCCACGATCCATATGTCGCGAAGGATGCGTTCGCCGCCGCCGGCATCGAGGGCGTGAGTTTCGATGATCTGCTCGCGCGTTCCGACTTCATTTCGGTGCACGCGCCACTATTGCCGGCGACGCGCGAGCTGATGAACGCCGCCGCATTCGCCAAGATGAAAAAGGGCGCGTTTCTGATTAATACGGCGCGCGGGCCTTTGGTCGATGAGGCGGCGCTGATCGCTGCACTCGATTCCGCTCAGCTTGGCGGCGCCGCGCTCGACGTCGTTACAACCGAACCGTTGCCGAAGGAGTCGCCGCTCCTTGGCCGCGACAACGTGATCCTGACGCCGCATACCGCATTCTACTCGGTTGAGGCGTTGGAAGAGTTGCAGACCAAATGCGCAAGCGATGTCGCCCGCGTGCTCTCCGGCGAGAAAGCGATCTATCCGATCAGCGCGTGAACTTGTCCGCTTTCTCTAGGACTTGAGCGCGTGGCAGCGAGACGTTTGGTTGAACACGCGTCATTGCGAGCGAAGCGAAGCAATCCAGAGATCGCAAGAACTGGATTGCTTCGTCGCTATCGCTCCTCGCAATGACGAGCTGAGCATAACGGACCCGGCGCTAGTCACTCCGCGGTCCAGCCGCCGTCCAGTACGAGCGCGGAACCAGTCATCAGCGACGACGCATCGGAGGCGAGGAACACGATCGCGCCGGTGATCTCGTCAAGCTGACCGAGGCGGCCAAGCTTGATCTTCGCCAGTACCTCGTCGCGGAACGCCTTGTTTTCGAAGAACGGCCGCGTCATTGGCGTTTCGAGAAAGGTCGGTCCGAGGCTGTTGACGCGGATATTATGCGGCGCGAGCTCGATCGCCATGGCCTTGGTGAAGCCCTCCATGGCGTGTTTCGATGCGCAATAGACCGCGCGGCGCGCGGCGCCGACATGGCCCATCTGCGATGACACGTTGACGATCGAACCGGGTAGTTTCGCTTCGATCAACCGCAGCGCCACGGCCTGCGCCACGAAGAACGCGGCGCGGACATTGAGCGCAAAGATCGCGTCGAAATCCTCGACCGTGACGTCCGCCAGATAAGCCGGCCGGTTCATGCCGGCATTATTGACGAGAATCGCAAAGGGCTCGGCCTGCGCTATCGCGTTGCGCATCGCCTCAATATCGGTCACGTCCAGCACCAATGCATCGGCATGGTCGCCGCGTGCGCGGATTGCGGCAGCGGCATCCTCGATCTCGGATTTGGTGCGCGCGGCAAGCGTCACATGAGCCCCGGCCGCGGCGAGCGCAGAGGCTGCCGCGAGCCCAATGCCGCGGCCGCCGCCGGTGACCAGCGCGCGCTTGCCGTCGAGGCGGAAGGAAGGAGTCTTGGCGAGATCGATTGGCATTGTGCTTGCCGCTGCTCCTCCTTCTCCCCGCAAGCGGGGAGAAGGTCGGGATGAGGGGGCGTTGCCGCCAGATTCAGAATCGCGGAGCCCCCTCACCCTCGCTCCGTTCGACCTCTCCC
>CATPBC010000463.1 GCA_955652195.1 uncultured Xanthobacteraceae bacterium
GTTGACGGCCAGGAATCCCCCGAAGCGTTTGGAAAGCCCTTCGACCGCCAGCATCAGGTTCGCATGGCGTAGATCGATGAACTTGGCAGCGGTAGGACAGGGTCTTGTGTCTTGATGTTGGGCGGCCAGACCACCGCGATGTGCTCGCCGGCATTCTGCATCACGACAGGCGTGGAGCGTTCATTCTGCCCGGCGAGTTGCGTTCCAGGCCGATAAAATTTCACGCCATAGCCCTGGATCGTGCCACCGGGCGGAATATCGACATCGAGCGCGGCTTTGCGGACCGCCTCTGCGTTGAATCCGCCGTATTTCTCCTTGGCGACCGGCAGCACGTTGTTGAGAAGGACCCAGGTCTGATTGAAGCCCATCGAGCAATGCGGCGGTACGTCCGTCGCGTTGGTCTTGGTCTTGTAGCGTTCGACCATGGTCTTGATGAGATCGCCCAAGCCTGGGGCGAGCGAGGTGGCATTAAGCAACTGCGCCGGCACAGGATCGATGTTGCAGAAATTGTCGATGTCTTTGCCGAAGGTTGCCCGCAGCTTGTCGAGTTGGCTGTAGCCTGCGCCATTGCCAACCAGCATTTTGAACTGCAACCCGCTCTCGCGTCCTTGGCGCAGAAATAACGTGATGTCCGGGTTGTAGCCGCAATGGGAAATCACGTCCGCACCGGCTCGCTTGAGCTTAGTGACCATCGAAGAAAGATCCGGCGCGGTCGCCGAATAGCCCTCCCGCATTACCAGTTGGAGCCCGCGTTGCTTGCCTAGCCGCTCGGTGGCATCGGCAACCCCAACTCCGTACGGCCCATCCTCGTGAAGAATCGCCACTTTGACATTCTGCGGATCGGTTCCGAGCTTGGCCTTGGCGTTGTCGGCGACGAAGGTCACAAAGGCCTCGCCGTATTGGTCGGAATGAATTTGGCCGCGGAAGACATATTGCAGGTTTTTGTCTTTGAAGACCGCGGTTGCGATCGCTGTCGTGATCCACAGGATCTTTTTCTGTGCGTCGACCTTGGCGGCGAGCGGCACCGCGTGAGCGCTGGCGTAAACGCCGTTGACGATCTCGACCTTCTCCTGATCGATCAGCCTCTCCACTTCATTGATCGCGACATCCACCTTGCTCTGACAATCGGCATTGATGGGAATTACCTTGTACTTGCCGGCGACGCCGCCGCGCTCGTTGACAAGATCAATCGCGATCTGCGCGCCCACCGCACATGCCGCCGAGCCACCGGCAGCGAATGGACCGGACAGGTCATAGACGACGCCAATCCGAACGGTCTCCGCTTGCGCGCTGGCGAGGCGGCCAGAAATACTCAATGTCGCGGCAGCGGCAGCGGAGTTTTTTAGCAGCGATCGACGCGAAGTCTTCATGGCTTCCTCCCAAGCTCAACGGGATTCGTTCCGTCTTTGATGCTTGAACACGCAGTATTTGGACAACACTCTGGAAAGTCAACGCGGCTGCCGCAATTGCCCGCCCCAAGGCGTAACGGGTAGGGGCGGCTTGGCCAGCCATTAGATTTTGCAGATTATGCGGCGTTGCAGTTTGCGGCTTTCGGGGTGCGAACGGTTATTTTGGACAAACATAACCCTGTCCGCTGGGCGCCATGAAACAGCCGACTGACGCGGGGATGACGTGCTTGGGCAACCACAATACAACTGCGGGGAAGTAGATTGTGAAACCGATGGTCGCAAAGAATACGACATAGATCGGCAGCGCTGCGCGTAAAGCTTGAGAGAAACGGACGCCAACAAATTTTGACGCCATCAACAGGACGAGACCATAAGGCGGCGTGATTAGACCGAAGGCGAGGGTCGCGATCAAGACCACGCCCATGTGGACGGGATTGATGTTGCCAACTTGGGTGAGCATATTCACAAGCGGCATGAAAATGATGATCGTCGGTACCGGTTCAATGAAGTCTCCGATGACGGTGAACAGCAGGACAAGCAGCAGCATAATATGATGCGAGTTGCTTCCGGCAATTGACGTTATCCAGTCAGCAATTACAATAGCGCCGCGCATATAAGCCAGCATCCAACCGAAGGCGTTCGCTGCTGCGATCGTGATCAGCGGCAACGAAAAAATCAGGCCGGCCACGCAAAAATCATACGGCAGCTTCCAAAGATGCTTGCGGTTCAGCGCTGGAATGATGACGGCAATGATCCAAGCCACTGCGACGACCCCGGCCTCGGTCGGCGTGAACCAGCCAGTCAGGATTCCACCGAGAAGAATGACCGGGATCATTAGCGGCAAGGCGGCGTCTCTGGCGGCGTGAGCGATCTCGCCGAGCGACGCACGTGCCTTGCGTTTGCCGAGCGGGCCAAAAAAATAGCAATAGATCATCAATCCGAACCCGATCATCAGCCCCGGAACGGCGCCTGCCATGAACAATCCGGCAATGGACACGTTGCCGACGGCGCCATAAACGACTGCTGTAATACTGGGCGGCACCAAGGCGGCGATCGTCGATGCCGCAGCGATGATCGCCGCGATGAACGGCGGCTTGTAACCCTCTTTCTTCATCGGGCCGCTCAACACGCGGCTGATAACCGCGACGTCGGCGGTGGTCGATCCCGACATCTCGGAAAAAAACATGCTGAAGACCGTGACCACTTGCGATAGGCCGCCACGGATATGGCCAACAAGAGCAAGCGACAGGTTTGCCACGCGCTCTACCACGTTCGCGGAGCTCATCAGTTCGCCGACTAAGAGAAAAAACGGAATGGCAAGCAATGCTTCGGAATCGACTCCGTCAAACATCTTTTGAACGATTGCGGCCAGCGATACGTCGAGGCTTGCAGCGCCGACGAAAACGCCTGCCATCAATGAAAATGGGACCGGTACCCCCAGATAGCCGAAGAAAAGAAAGCAGAACGTCATTAAGCCGAGTACGACCGGGGAACTCACGGGCGCCTCTTCAATTCGCAGGGTGAACGGCTGGATTGGAAAATGGCTCCTCCAACGGCTCAGGATGCTCAAAGCCGCGGCGGCAACCGTTGACCAATTGCTCCAGGGTAAACAGGAAGATCAGCGCTCCGGAAAGCGGGATAGCTGCATAGAGTGATGCTATTGGAGTCATCGACGGCAGCCGAAAGCTGCCAAAACCTCGCAGATAATTGCGATAGCCGAAATAGACGAGGCAGGCGGCAACCACGAGAACGGCCGCCCGGGTGACGATCTCCACCGCAAGCCGCGGCGTCCCGTGCAGCGCGTCGGCAAGCGCCGTCAGATAGAGGTGATCATTACGCCGGGTGGCGACCGCGGCGCCGATAAAGATGCCGTATATGAACAGCGTCGATGTGACCTCCTGGAGCCAAAGCCAAGGATGTCCAATTGTGCGCGTGATAATGTCGAGTGAAACCGAAACCGAAAATCCGAACAGCGTGACACCGCAAAGGATCATCAATAGCAGTTCGAGCCAGTCGAGGGCCGGCCATTTGAGATGGCGCTGTCGGTTCAGCACCAATCTGTCCGCAACGCCCATTGCCACCCCCAGAGACGATTGACTCAGAGAGTTTTAGTCAGCCTCGGCCCATTCGAGTGGTCAGTTCACAGTCCGAATCAGCGTCTTTATTTTATCGGCGTGAGGACCAAGGTCCTTGGCGAGCTTGTCCAGAAACGGGTCGGCGATCTTCTGGAAGCCCCCCTTGTCGACATCGGTGACGATCTTGACGCCCATTGTCTGGAGCTTTGTCGCGGCCTGCCGCTCAAGCCCATAGGCCATTTTTGGTTCTTGCGTGCTCACGTCGCGGCCGGCCGTCAGCACCCATTGCTTCTGTTCGGGGCTGAGACTTTGCCAGAGCTTGTCGCTGATCCATAGGATTGCATTATTCGCTTCATGCTCGCTCAACGAAAGGACGGGCGCGACTTCATAATGTTTGTTGATCAGATAAACATTCACCCCATTTTCGGCGAAATCGACGACGCCGGTTTGCAGTGACGTGTAAACGCTGCCAAACGGCATGTGCACCGTTTGCGCGCCATAGGCCGGGAACATCGCATCCTCGGTGGCGGTCGCCTGAACGCGAACCTTCAGGCCCTTGAGATCCTCCACTTTGTGGATTTCCTTGCGCCCGTAAAGGTGCCGGAAGCCCTGTGAGCCGAGCCCTATAACGTGAATGCCCTGCACGGTGTCATTGATCATGTCTCTGATGGCTTCGAAGACTTTCGGATCTCCCAGCGACTTGACATTGTGATCTTCCGATCGGAACAGGAAATGCAGCGACATGACGCCGGCCTGTGGTGAAATTGTTGCGGTGTTCGCCGAGGACACAATGGCAAAGTCGATGTCACCAGACTTCACCAGCTGTAGAATTTGCGGTTCCTGGCCCAATTGAGCGCCTGGATATTGGTCAACAAGCATCTGGCCCTTACTCAATTCTTTGAGTTTGGCGGCGAATAGGTCGTAGGCAAGGCTGTAGCCGGAATTGAGTTGCTGATCGTGGGCGAACCGATAATGCTTAGCGTCTTGGGCATTTCCGGCGGTCGCGACGACAAAGCTCGTCGCGAGGCATGCCGCGCCCGCCAAGGCTTTAATCAAATTCATCTGCGTTTCCTCCCCGAAGTTTTTTAACGAAGCGGTTTGTCGAGCAGGAGCACGCTTGCAGCTACGTGCAGGAGCCCAGGTGCCCCGGCTAGCTTAAATTGCAAAACTATAGTGACCCAATACCGGTGCAGTAGGGAAGGGGGATAGTTTACTCCAATATGCCAATGAGCTTGGCGAGCCGATCCGGGTCGGTGCGCAGCGGTTCGGATTCACCATCATAGACGATCCGGCCTTTATCCAGGATCACGGTACGGGGCGAGAACGTCAATGCGACGCGGCTGTTCTGCTCAACGAGGATGATCGAAAGCCCGCTCTGCGTCTGCAGCTTGGTGAGCACCGCGGTCA
>CATPBC010000464.1 GCA_955652195.1 uncultured Xanthobacteraceae bacterium
AGTGGGAAGCGCGTCAAATAGCTCAACGACGCATAGCCGGTGCCAAAATCGTCGAAGGCAATTCTCACGCCCCTTTCATGAAGCTTTTGCAGCGTCTCGAGTGCATCGTCGTGGTTGAGCGTGCTGTTTTCGGTAATTTCGACCTCGATGCTTTCCGGCGGCAAATGCGTCTCGCGTAATGCGTCGTCGATTGCCTTCAACAACACGTCGCCTTGGAATTGCGGCGGGAACACATTGATGCCAATGCGATCCAGCGACAGCCCCATCGAGCGCCAGGTGGCGGCTCGTTGGCATGCGGTGAGGATAATCCACCTGCCGACCTCCAGCGCCACCGCGTTGGTGGCAAGCGTTTCGATAAAGGCGCCGGGCATCAGAATGCCGCGCTCCGGATGTCGCCAGCGCAACAGCGCCTCTGCGCCGACAGTCGCCCCGTCGATGAGCCGGATTTCCGGCTGGTAATAGATCTCAAATTCCCTATCGACGTAAGCTCGCGTCAATTCGAGATCGAGCACGCGCCGCGCCTGAACTTGCGCACGATGCACCGGCAGGAAGAAACGGCGCGTGCGACCGCCGGTGGATTTGGCCTGATACAGCGCAAGATCGGCATTGGCGAGCAATTCATCGACGTTTGTGCCGTCACTGGGAGCGATCGCGATGCCGGCGCTGCCGCCAATGCGAACGGAGTGCTCATTGATCTCAAAGCTTTGCGCCAGGCGACTGAGGACTGTGTCGACAATTTCACCGACAACGCGCGGATCGCCGCACTCCGGAACAACCAAGACGAACTCGTCGCCGCCAAGCCGGAACACCTGAACCTTGTCGCGGTTTTGTGTGGCCTCGACAAAGCGATGAGCGACTTCGACGAGAAGCTGATCGCCGACCGAGTGACCGAGCGTATCGTTGACATCCTTGAAACTGTCGAGGTCGAACAAGGCCACCGAAATCGGCCGCTTCGCGCCATCGCCGGCGAGCAGCCGACCCAAAATCTTTTGCAGCGATAGCCGATTGGGCAACCCGGTGAGCGGATCGTAATGTGCGAGGCGCTCCAATTGCGCTTCGGCCTTTCTTCGCTCGGTGATGTCTTGATGAGCCCAGGCGACGCCGCGGATCGCGCCTTCTGGATCATACATGGGTGCGGCCGCGACTTTGACGTGGACCAGCGACCCATCCTTGCGTTGGCGGAGCACCTCGTTGTTGCGGATAGTCTCGCCGTTACGGGCGCGCTGATACATTTCCAGGGATTCGGCGTAGCCCTCAGGCGGCACGATTTGCACGCTCGTGCCAATCGCCTCCGCGGCAGTATATCCGTAGAGCTTCTCGGCTGCGCGGTTCCATAGCGCGATCCGGCGGTTCAGATCGGAGCAGACGATTCCGACCGGCGATGCGTCGATCACGGCGGCGAGGGTGTTTTTAGATTCTTGGAGTTCGAACTGCCGGTGCTCGATCGATTCCGCCATGCAGTTGAACGCATCGGCCAGAATGCCGACCTCATCGTCTGACTTGACTGCGCTGCGGTGGGCAAGATCGCCGCCCGCGATTGCCATCGCATCGCGCTCCAATTGCCGTAATGGGCCGACAATCCGTCCGGACAGCATCCAGGCGATGGCAAATCCCGCCAATAGAGAAATACCGGTAAAGGCGCCGCCCCATTTGAGGTGAGCTAGCACCGCTTGAGAGCCAAATTCGGTCGGGAATCCTACCGAGACGAGCCAGGGGACGCGGTGCGCTGTTGACGATGCGGTTGTACGCTTGACGTGATCAGGCCAGGTTGCGGCGAGTACGGACAACTCTTTCGCTGCCAAGCCCTGTGCGACGTCTTCTGAGCCGCTGAGATCGCGGCCGATCCAATTCGGGCCATTATCGCTTTGTGCAACAACAATGCCGTCTTGATTGACGATCCGCACGACGCTGCCGGCCGGCAGGTCCTGCATTCGCAGCGCGTTTTGGAACCGCTCGAGCTTGGTTCCTACCGCGATCACCGCACGCAGTCGTCCGGTTTGGTCATTGACTGGAGAAGCAACGGTGACGACCCATTCACCCGACAATTTGGTGCGGATCACATCGCCGATCGCCAGGCGCTGGCCGGCCATGACCTGCCGGAAATACGCCCGGTCACCGGCATAGAAACGCCTGACATCGGCATCCCAGGAACTTCCAATATTGCTGCCGTCCGGAGCAAACAGCAAAATGTTGGCGATGTAATCGGGCAGTTCTTGTTTGACTTGACGCAGGAGTGCGTCGTTGGCGTTGGCGTCCGCCAAGCGGGTCGAGACTGCTTGGCTTACCCCGAGCAGCAGGTTTTCGAGATTGCCGATATGGTCGTCGACTTGCGCCGCTAGGAGCCGCGCTTCGTCGAGGACGCGTTCCTTCGCTTCGTCTTGGTCGGCGCGCAGCTGGCTCCCTAGGCCGCCGAGGATGACGGCGACAAGCGGAATGACAGTCGCGAGCACCAGGCCCAAGAGCCGCGATCGGATCGTGCGCAGCAACATCGGCTAGCCCATCTGTACCCATCGCGCGTTTTGCGCAGGCGTAGGGCCGGTTATAGGCTGACTGGTTTTCGGCGAGGTTTTACAAAAAAGATTGCAAAATAATCTTCATCGCCACGTTTAATCCGAGCTTAATTGCTTTGAGAAAAACGCCGCTTATCTGGAACCGTCATGTGTGCGGAAGCGCACATTCGGCCCAGTTCACTTTGGTCATTCGCGTCAGCGCATTGCCGCGGCGATATTACCGCCGTCGACCGTCGTGACATCGGCGGTAGTTTTCAATGCGAGCGCCTGGTGCAAAAAGGCCTGCGCGACGTCTTGCGCGGTCACTTCGCGGCCGAGCAGATTGCCGATCATATAATCTTTCTCGCTGACGCCGCGCGCCTTGGCGCGCGAAGCGATCATATCCGCCGTGAGCAGGCCGGAACGAATGCGGTCGGCATTGACGGCATTGGCGCGAATGCCATCGGCGCCGTAATCGAGCGCATATTGCCGCATCAAAGCGAGCGCCGCCGCTTTCGCGATGCCGTAGGGTCCGAAATTCGGCCCCGGGTTCACCGCCTGCTTCGAGATGTTGAAGAGGAGACAGCCGCCGGTGCCTTGCGCGCGCATGATCCGCACCGCGGCTTGCGCGACGCGCTGGTGCCCGTAGAAATTCAGTTCGAAGCTTTTGTGCAGAATTTCCTCGTCGACCTCGCCGATCCGGCCCTGCCAGGCCGCACCGGCATTCGAGACGACGATGTCGACGCCGCCGAAATGCTCGGCGATCTTGTCGAACGCCGCGCTCACCGATCCGGCATCGGTGACGTCGCAGGCGAGCGCCAGCGCCTGAGCGCCGAGCGCATTGGCTTGTTGGCGCGCGGCGGCACGGTCGACGTCGAGTAGCGCGACCTCGGCGCCTGCCGCCGCGAATGCCTTGGCGGTCGCGGCGCCGATCGCGCCGCCGGCGCCGGTTATCGCGGCGACTTGCCCGGCCAGCGGCAGGTCTTTGCGCAGGTCCTGGCGTGCGCCGAGCTTGGCCTGTTCGAGCGGCCAATATTCGCAATCGAACATGTCGGCTTCGGAAATCGATTCGAAGCGGCCGATCGCTTCGGCGTCGCGCAGGCATTCCAGCCAGGCCTCGGCGATATCGGCGGCGATGACGGCGTCGTTTTTGCAGCGGCCGAGGCCGAATAGGCCAAGCCCGGGCACCAGCACGATACGGGGCAGGGGATCGAGCGGCCTTTTATGGCCGCCGGTGCGCTTATTGTGGCGGGCGAAATAGTCCAGGTAACGCGTTGAGAATGCTTGTACCCCGCGGCGCGCGGCTTGTGCAAAATCGGCGAGCTTTTCGGTTTGCGGCGCGCCGAGGACGAGCGGCCAATTCTTGGTGCGAATGGTGTGGTCCGGCGTGATCACGCCGGCCTCGCTCAAGCGCGGCAAATCCTTGCCATTGACGAAATCCACAACGGCATCGCCGTTGCGAAATTCGAGCACGAGCCGCCGCCAGGCGCCTTCGGTGTTTTCGTCTTGCTCACTGCACGCCCCGCGCACGATCGGCGCGACTTGAGCGACCGGCGCCGTTTTGATCGGAGACGGGGCCGCTGCAACGGACTTCCGGTTACGCGCGATGAAGTCTTCCGCGCGCGAGACAAACGTGATCATGCGCTCATAGGCTTCGCGCGCCGTTTCGCCGAAAGTGACAAGCCCGTGCTTGCTCAAGATCAGCCCTTCGCAGCCGGGCGCGCCTTCGAAAACTTCGATCGCCTTTTTGGCAAGGCCAAATCCCGGCATCAAATAAGGAACGAAAGCCATGCGGCCATCGAAAACCTCGCCGCAAATTTGTTCGCCGCGCGGTTGGTCGATCAGGCTGAGCGCGGCCGTGGCGTGGGTGTGGTCGACGAATTTGTGCGGCAAAAAGGCATGCAGCATCATTTCGACCGAAGGATTTGGGGCGTGCGGGTCGATCAGATTGGCGCGCTCGATGCCGATGAGCTCCTCGTCGTCGATTGCATCGAGCACGCGCAACTTGCGCATCGGTTCAAGCCGCACTGCTGGCAAGCCGTCCGGCGCGATGGTCGCCATGTCGACGCCGGAGGCTTTAACGTGCAGAACCTCGACCTCGGCGCCGCCGCGATCGCGCATCTTGGTTTTAAGCGAAGTGTTGCCGCCGCCGTGCAGCACCAGCTTGGGATCGCGGCCCAACAGGCGCGTCGTGTAAACGCGAAGCGCCAGATCGCGGCCGATACCGGCCTTGGCGCCATCAGCGACAATGGCTTCGGCGTCGCGATCGACCCAGCCGCTCTTCATTATCTCAGCCGCCGGCGAAGCGACGGGACCACCATCCGGTGCGGCGCGGCCGTTCGCCTTCAGAAGCCTCGTTCGTTTCGGCGATGACCGGTTCCGACGAGGGCGAGGGCGACGCCGTCGGCGGTGGATTGGCCGCCGTCGCCTCGCTGCCGGCGCCAGGCGCGGGCTCACGCACGGTCGATCGCCGCCGGATCGTTTCGGATTGTTCGACGGAAGGCGGCGGCACGTCAGGCGGCGCGGCTCGCTCATCGGCAGACGCACGGGGCGGCGCGTTCAGATCGGCAACCGCATGCTTAAGTGCCGGCTCGGTTGCTGGCGGCGTGGCAAGCTGCTCCGCTAGCTCCTCCCCTGCGGCAAATTCCGGTTGGGGGTATTGGCCAGATTGTTCGCGGCCGGCATAGCTGCCCTCGCCATTGCGCTGCCGATTGCGCCTGCCGCCGCGGCGGCCGCGACGGCGGCGCCGGTCGTCACGGCGCGGCTCGCCGTGCTCGCCAGGCACCTCGCCTTGCACCTCGCCGTGCGCCTCGTTTTGTGTACCATCGCTTTCGGCAACATCTCGAGCGCCACGGTTTTGATCGCCATCGGTCTCCGGCCCAAATTCCCCGCCCGATTCGATCATGGCTTGGTCCGCAGCGAGGTCCTGATCTTCCGCGGCCGAATCGCCGGCTTGCCCGATCGGGATATGCTCGACGCGGTCTGATGCCTCTCCATGCGGCTGTGCGTGCTCCGGTCCGCGAAACTGATCGCCGCCATTGCGGCCGCCGCGGCGTCGCCGACGCCGACGCCGTCGCCCACCGGCTTCGCCATGGTCCGGCGCCGCGGTTGCGGCTTCCGCCTCGGCGCCTTCTTCCTCGACCAGGCTGAAATCTTCCAGATCGTCCTCTTCTTCGAGCGGCGCGGCTGAAGCCTGCGCCCGCTCGGCGAGCGCCTTGGCGGCCTCGATCGTGTGCACCTGTTCGCCGCGATCGATCATGAAAGTCTGCGGCGCTCGCACCGTCTCGTCGGCGCTGACCGTGATCGTAATGGCGAACCGCTCCTCCAGGCTGCGCAGATGCGCACGCTTTTGATTGAGCAGATAGAGCGCGACGTCGGGGCGGGTGCGCGCGATCAGATTATGCGTGGCGCCTTTGATGAGTTGCTCTTCGAGCGCTCGCAGCACCTGCAAAGCCAGCGACGACACCGAGCGGACGTGACCGCTGCCGCCGCAATAGGGGCATTTCTCGGTCGAGCTTTCCAGCACACTGGTGCGGATGCGCTGCCGCGACATTTCGAGCAAGCCGAAATGCGAGATGCGGCCGACCTGGATGCGGGCGCGATCGTGTTTGAGGCATTCCTTCAGCCGCCGCTCCACCGTGCGGTTGTTGCGCTTCTCATCCATGTCGATGAAGTCGATGACGATGAGCCCGGCAAGGTCGCGCAAGCGAAGCTGCCGTGAGATCTCGTCCGCCGCCTCCAAATTGGTTTTGAACGCGGTGTCCTCGATATGGTGCTCGCGGGTGGCGCGCCCGGAATTGACATCGATCGCAACCAGCGCCTCGGCCTGGTTGAGCACGATGTAGCCGCCGGATCGCAGCTGCACGACCGGCGAGAACATCGCGTCGAGCTGGTTCTCGACGCCGTAGCGCGACAACAGCGGCTGGGTGTCGGTGTAAAGCTTCACGTTCTTGGCATGGCTCGGCATGAGCATGCGCATGAATTCCTTGGCCTCGTGATAGCCTTCGCTGCCGGCAACCACGACCTCGTCGATGTCCTTGCTGTAGAGGTCGCGAAGCGAGCGTTTGACCAGCGAGCCTTCCTCATAGACCAGCTTCGGGGCAGTCGATTTGAGCGTCAGATCGCGCACCGTCTCCCACATCCGCAGCAGATATTCGAAATCGCGCTTGATCTCGATCTTGGTGCGGCTGGCGCCGGCGGTGCGCAGGATGACGCCCATGCCCTCCGGCACTTCGAGCTCGGCGGCTGCTTCTTTGAGCCGCGCGCGGTCTTCGGAACTGGTGATCTTACGGCTGATGCCGCCGCCGCGTGCGGTGTTCGGCATCAGGACCGAATAGCGCCCGGCGAGC
>CATPBC010000465.1 GCA_955652195.1 uncultured Xanthobacteraceae bacterium
CCGCTCCGGACTGCTGACAGCAATTATTTTTAAACGTTGGTCACGATAGTGGGGGATGAGGGCAAGTGGCGGCGCGGCGTAGAAGTCAATGCGCCCGGCGAGGATCTCCTGCACGGGTTGCGCACCGCCGCGAAATGGCACCTGATTCATCGTGATGCCGGTGACTTTCTCCAGCTGTCGCGCCAGAATCTCCTGGGCTGAGCCAAAGCCGACCGTGCCGTAGTTCACCTCGCCAGGATGCGCTTTGGCATAAGCGATGAACGAGCGGATGTCGGTGGACGGAATCGCGTTCGACAGCGCAAGCCCGTAGTAATATCTGGCGATCAGGGAAATGGGCGCCAAATCGCTAAGCTTAAAAGCGGGATCTTTGTAAGCGGCGAGGTTGATCGGCTCAAAATGCGTGCATAGAAGGAGCGTATAGCCGTCGGCCGGCCGCGCGATCACGTCACGCGTGGCGACTATGCCGCCCGAGGCCGGCTTATTTTCGACAAAGACGCGTTGGTCGAGCGCCTCGCTGAGCTTGTCGGCGATGAACCGCGCCGGAATATCGGTCGGCCCGCCAACCCCGAAACCGACCACCAGCCTGATCGGCCGATCAGGGTAGCTGCCGCCGCGGCTGATAGTCGGCGATAGAGTCACAATGAGGCTCAAGATCAGCGGGCCGAAGCGGCGCATATTGCCCCCTGCGAGTCACTTACATTTCCGCTTTGGCAAAGCAAACATTAGCCTCGGTGGCAAAATTAAAATCCGCCGCAACGATGGTATCGCCTATGACCGCAAGATGGGAACCTGGAGCCGAGGAATATTCTTCGCCCGCTCTTCGAATCGCGAGAGCACACCTGCAAAATGCCCATCGCGTCGAACACGAAAGGCCTCGACGATGGTCAATATCAGGGTATTGCGTATCGCCATGACCCTCACCGCTGTTTCGCTCGTCACGGGCGCCATTGCGCGTGTCGGCTTCACCTCCCCCGCGGCGGGTCAGACTCTCGTTCTGACGGAAGCACAATCCGACACTATGAATTCATACAATGCGGCCGTAAGCCGTTTTAAATCGGTCTTGCAGCAGCGCCGCACGCAAATCGATTCAAAACAACCGCTCGCGAACTTGCCGGGGCAGGTGCTCTACCTCGCGCGCAACGACATGCTCAGTACGTACAAGGATCTTACCGACGCGCTGCCGTCAAAAATCGGAAGGCTCAACAAATTCAAAATTCCTCCAGCCTATTTCGATGCCGACAATGAGCCGTTGCTCGACGAGTATGGCGCATTGTTCAATATCATGCAGGCACCGCCCGCTTACGCGCAAAAATCCGACACGCCATTTAAAGACGTGGTCGATCTGGAGACCGCAATTACCAGAGCCAAGGGGCTCGATCCATCAAGTGCCGACGTGGCAGGCCGCATCAGTCTCGGACTGTTCTTTGCCGAGACCAACGGCAATCAAAATATCGGTAATGCGCGGTCAAATACCTACAAGGGAAGTCTGCAAACCGGGATAGCGGAAGATGAGATCGGCCAAAGGAAATGGGCGGCGATCAAAGGGTCGATTGCCGCTTTTGATCCTGCCCTTATTGCGCGCGACACCGAAGAAGAGAAGCGGGCCGGCAATCTCGATCATCGGTTCAATCACTGGACCGCGGTGCGGGATGGACTCATGAACGCCCATGCCGATCTGTTCCTGCGAATACCGGCGCTGGTGAAAGCTTTGCCTGATCCGATCGATCAAATGAAGGTCTTTGAGCTGATCCAGATTGTCCCCAGCCCGACGCGGGCTGCGCTTCGATCGGGGAACTTGTTGAACTACAAAATTTCCGAGCCGACGATCATGGGCTATTTGCGCAACAACAGCATCTTCACCTTCGGGCATGTCGACAGAGCAAGGACTTCGGCGACGTTTCGTGAAATTCTCGATGCGATGTGGCTGTTCAATGACAAGTTTGAACGCGCGTCTCTGAAATTTGACGAGATCCGAGCGCATTGAAACAGATGTCGGATGTCAGAGGTCGGAGGTCAGAAAGAAATCTGCCCGTCCAATCTCTGAATCTGATCTGTCATCTGAACTCTGGCATCTGACCTCTGAGCCTACACCCTCGCCCGCTCCACATTGGCAATCCGCGCCGGCACGCCGAATTCGCGCCGGCACACTTCGGCGAGCGTTGCGATGCCGGCACGGATCACCTCAGGCGATGGATTGGCGAAACAAAGCCGCGTGCGGCTGCGGCCGTGGCTTTTATCGGTCGACCATTCGGCGCCAGGATTGATGGCGACGCCGGCGGCTAACGCAGGCGCGAACAGTTTTTGCGTGTCGACCTGGTCAGGCAATTTGACCCAGAGAAAAATACCGCCTTTGGGATCCTCGAATTCGGCCGCGGTGCCAAATTGCTCGTCCAGCGCCGCCATCAAGGTTTCGAGCTTGGCCCGCAATGCGCGGGTGAGAACCGGCACGTGGGCATCGAACTGCGCCGAGCAGAATTCGCCCAGCACCATCTGCTCCAGCGCCCCCGAACCGGCGTCGGTCTTGAGCGGGAGCATGCGCGCCAGTAGCGGCCACGGCGCGACGATGTAGCCGACGCGCAAGGCCGGCGCTACCGACTTGGAAAACGAGCCGATATGAATGACGCCGCCGTGCGTGCTCATCGCATAAAGCGCCGGCGGCCGCTTGCCGTCCCAGATCAGATCGGAATAGCAGTCGTCCTCGAAGATCGGCACGCCGCATTGCGCCGCAAGGCGCAGCATCTCGTGCCGCCGCGCTTCGCTCAGGATCGTTCCGGTCGGATTTTGCACTGTCGGAATCGTATAGATGTATTTTGCTTGCACGCCGCGTCGCCTGAGCGCGTCGAGCGCGGCCGCGAGCGCATCCATGCGCATGCCTTCGCCGTCAAGCGGAATGCCGACCGCTTCGACGCCGAGCCGTTGCAGCCGCGTCAGCGCGCCTTGATAGGTCGCCTGCTCGATGATCACCGTATCGCCGCGCTTCAGGAGGATTCCGTTCACCAGATCGAGCGCCTGCAGCGAGCCAGAGGTGATGAGAATTTCGTCGGCGTCACAGCGAATGCCAGCGGTGCGTTCGAGCTTTTGCACCAGAAATTCGCGCAGCGGCCGATAGCCGAGCGGCCCGCTGGCAAGGCCGTAAGTGGCGAGGTTACGGGCCTCGCGCGTCAACACGTCGTTCGCGGCTTTGATCAGTGCAGCGAGCGGCAACTGCTCGGCGTCGTTATGGCCGCCGATGAAATTGTATTTGGCGAAACCGGTCCATTTGGCCGCTGGCGGCGGCAGGCCGGGCGCGAACAGCGGCCCGAAGTCCAGCGAAGCCATGGACATACCTCCCTTATTCCAGGACATTAGCGTGTCATGGCCGGGCTTGTCCCGGCCATCTCGATTCAACTGGAACGGCGGCGCCATGTGAGGCGCCATATGAGGCGCCATGTGAATCGGGATGCCCGGCACAGGAGTTTACACTTGGGTCCGCCAGAGGCGGGACCCGAGTGCCGGGCATGACGGAATGGTGTGAACCGCGAGCCGAGAGCCAGCATGACGCGCCGTGTTGAATTGGTTCTGATCTTCGTCGCCTGTGTCTTCACAACGCACGCGGCAGCCGAATACCCCGAGCGGCCGATCCGCATGATCGTGCCGCAGGCCGCGGGCAGTGCGACCGACACGCTAACCCGCGTGCTCGCGTCCGCCTTGGCGGACGAACTCCATCAGCAAGTCGTGGTCGATGATCGCCCCGGCGGCGCGCTCACGCTCGGCCTCGATCTTACCGCCAAGTCGGCGCCGGACGGCTACACGTTGTGCATGGGCCCGATCGGCGCGCTGGCGATCACCAGGCATTTGGTCGTACCGCTGCCCTATGCGATCGAACGCGATTTTCAACCGATTGCGCTTGTAGCGCGCGGCCAGTTTTTGCTCGTCGTGTCGCCGACGACACCGTTCCATTCCGTCGCGGAACTGATCGACTATGCCAAGCAGAATCCCGGCAAGCTCCTCAATGCCTCATCGAGCAATGGCTCGCCGGGCCATGTCGGCGGCGAGCTATTCAAATTCATGACCGGCACTGAGATCGTCCACGTGCCGTATAAAGGCGGGGCGCCGGCGATCAACGATCTGATGGCCGGGCGTGTCCAGCTGATGTTCGAAAACCTCAACTCGATCGCGCCATTCGCGCGCTCCGGCGCAGTGCGCCCGCTCGCCACCAGCGGCGATCACCGGTCGCCAGCGTTTCCCGACCTACCGACGATCGCCGAGGCCGGCGTTGCCGGCTATTCCGCGCCGACCTGGGCCGGCGTGATCGCGCCGGCCGGGGTACCGCGGCCAATCGTCGAGCAACTCAACGGGGCGATCAATCGCGCGCTCCGCTCGCAGGGCATGCGGCAATTCTATCTGAACGTCGGCGATGAGCCGGCCGGTGGCACGCCCGAGGAGTTCGCCGCGCTGATCGCCGCTGATGCCAACAAATGGGGCGAAGTCATCAAGCGCGCCGGGATCAGGCTGGAATAGCGCGTTCGTCATGCCTGGGCTTGTCCCGGGCATCCCGATGGGGCGGACCCCAAGCGTGCCAAGTGAATCGAGATGGCCGTGACAAGCACGGCCATGACGAGTTCATTCCCCCGGCTTCCCCAGACATAGGACTCGACCCATATTGTAGCGATGGCGAAAGGCCCCGATCGGCCGCGCGCGCCGCAGGCGCGCAATCCGGCAAAGCATTCGAAGAAGGACCCGGCAAAGCCGACGCGCGCCAAGGCAGCGCGCCCGGACACGGCGGCGCTCGACCCGTCACTGGCGGAACTCCTTAATCCGGGCATCGCGCAAGGCCGCGCCGGCATCGGCGCGCAGACGGGGATCACTTCGAAGGCGGGCCGCGAGAAGCCGGAAGAGCGCAGCGCATTGCAGCAGCCGCCCGATAATTCATGGGATCGCCGCGCCGACTTCGCGCAAGCGCACCGCGCCCGCGCTTCGGTGGCGCGTGGTTTCGGCGAACCGCCGCAGCAAAGCTATGTCGGCCGCACGCCGGTCCCGCCTGGCGAGCTCGATCCCGATCTCGCACGCTCGCTCGGCATCGAAGAGGAGGAGGCGTCATCTTCGCCTCCCCCTGAAGGCGAAGGATCGCAAGCCGATAGCGAGCGGGGCGGGGTGATCCGCTATGGCGAAATCACCCCTGCCCGATCGCGCTTTGCGCGATCGACCTCGCCCCTACACGGGGAGGCGAAAGAGGGAGGGCTAACCGCCTTCGGCAGCGCGGCGAGTCAGCAGTCACTGGAGCGCTTGCTGCGCGAAGGCCGTCCGGAATTTCTCGAGCATCCATGGACCCCGCATCGGCCGTCGCGCCCGGAAAAATCCGAGGGCGGCCGCCGCCTCGCCATCCAATCCGAATTCGATCCGAAGGGCGATCAGCCGCAGGCGATCAAAGACTTGGTCGAAGGCATACGGCGCAACGACCGCAGCCAAGTGCTGCTCGGCGTCACCGGCTCGGGCAAGACTTTCACCATGGCCAAGGTCATCGAAGAAACGCAGCGGCCGGCGCTGATTTTGGCGCCGAACAAAACACTCGCGGCGCAGCTCTACGGCGAGTTCAGGAGTTTCTTTCCCGATAACGCGGTCGAGTATTTCGTCAGCTACTACGACTATTACCAGCCGGAAGCCTATATCCCGCGCACCGACACCTATATCGAGAAGGATTCCTCGATCAACGAGCAGATCGATCGCATGCGCCACGCCGCGACGCGGGCGCTGCTCGAACGCGACGACGTGATCATCGTCGCCTCGGTGTCATGCATCTACGGCATCGGCTCGGTCGAAACCTATTCGGCGATGACCTTTGCTATCCGCCGCGGCGAACGGCTCAATCAGCGGCAACTGCTCGCCGATCTCGTGGCTCTGCAATACAAGCGTTCCGCCGGCGATTTTTATCGCGGCTCGTTCCGCGTGCGCGGCGACGTGATCGAAATCTTCCCGGCGCACTATGAGGATCGCGCCTGGCGCGTGTCGCTGTTCGGCGACGAGGTGGAAG
>CATPBC010000466.1 GCA_955652195.1 uncultured Xanthobacteraceae bacterium
CACGCCGGCAAAGAACGCTGCAATCACGCCGAGCGTAACCAGCACGGCTTTGATGAGCTGCGGCTTATGAACCCGAGGAGATCGCGGCTTGGCAACAAGCTGTGTGGATTGGCGGAATTCGCGGAACCATAGCGCCGCAACCACGACAAAGACCAGCACAATCCCGGCAACCGCCACTGGCGCCAGCCGCGGCAAATTCCGTGTACGGGATACGCGAAACCGCGCCGACGATCATGTTTTGCGGATTGCCCGTGATGGTCGCCGCGCTACCGACATTGGAGGCCATCGCGACCGCGAGGAGATAAGGAATCGGATCGCGCCGCAGCGAACGAGTCACCTCGATGACAAGCGGCGCCATCACCAGGCATACCGCGTCATTGACAAGGAATGCCGAAAACGCACCGGCGGTGAGTGCAGTCGTGGCCAGCAAGATCAAAGGCGAATGGGCGTGGGCCAACGCCCAGCTTGTGACCAACCGGAAGAAGCCCGACAGCCGCAGATGCGCCACCACGATCATCATGCCGAGCAGAAGCGCGAGCGTGTCCAGATTGACGGCGCGATAGGCCTCGTCAGGGGTGATCGCGCCAACCGCCATCATCAGCGCCGCGCCGGCAAGCGCAATTCCGGCCCTATCCAGCCGGAACCCAGGGATGCGGCCGAGCGAAATGCCGGCATAGGTGAGCAGGAAAATGATCGCGGTTACGATCGTAATCGCCGGAAAATTCATTCTCAGGCCGCTTTAGCCGATCGTGAAGCGGTCTGGAAACTGCCCCGCTACACCCGCGCCGGCCAGTGCCGATCGCGGAACCACGAGCGGTAGTCCGTCATCTTCGCGCGCTGTGCAGAGGGCGCATGCCGCTTACATGTCGACGTCTCGTCGCTCTTTTCCGCAGCACCCCAACGTAGCTCGACGCAGTCGTTCGGGTTGTATGCCATTTCGAGATGGCCCGCGCGGTCGATCACGTCCTTGAGCGAAAGCGTCCACGGCGAGCCGTCGCTGCGCGTATACGAAAACTTGCGCGCCGCGAGCTCCGAGGCGAGCACGCTCTGCAACTCGGCCTTTACCTCGGCGAGGCTCTTGTCCTTGGGCATGGCGTAACGTCCAGGCTGCCGCGCCACTCGATCCGGATACCCGCGCACAACGTCGATCGCGATCAACAGACGAAAATCGCGTGCCGGAGTGGAGAAATCCTCCCACGCGCCGGTCGTCGCGAAGATTGCGGGCCCGTCCGGCATAGTGACCTCGCCGTGGCCGTCCTGATACTTGCGCCCGTTTTCGACCGAGGCGACGCGGGTGTTCACCTGCTCTTCGAGCGCCTTGATCGCTTCTGTCATCGCCCGCAATGGATCGAGCGGCTCGGGCGACATCGCCTCATCCATCCGATCGTAGAAATCTTCGACCCCGAGCTGCGATTGTTCGGGCGAAAAATCGCCGTAGTCCGGATTTTTTGCGATTTGGGCGTTGGTTAGTCGCCGCAAGGCGCCGTTTTCTCCGCGCACGATTGGCCGGAAGTGCTTGAAACCCGCGCTTCCGAACGAAGGTTCGTGCGCGAACAGGAACGTGCCGCGCCAAAAACGCTTGCGCGCAACCGTGCCGTCGGGCTCCGCGTCAACGGCGAGCAGGACGCCGGCCGCGCTGCCGGACTGCGGCACGCGCCGCACCAGTATCATGACGTGCCCATACGGATCGGCGTAGACAGTTCCCGGACGTAGTGTCTCTTGTGTCAGCGGAACTGTATAAAAATCGGTGTTGTCGTCGCTCGCCGACGTTCGCACCGAGCCGGAGTGGACGACGTCGCCGACGATCCGCAAATACTCGCCGAACGACGGCGTCGCTCCCAGCCGCTTCGGCGCCGGATTCACCGGCGCAGGCTCCTCCGGGGGAGGCGGGGCCGGCTCGCCAAGCATCTGCTGCAATAAAGTCGGCGTCGGCGCCGGGCTGGGAGCGGCGGACGCGATTTTTGGTTCGGCCGGCGGCGCGGGACGCGTTGCCTCAGGATGCTCAATGTTGAACCATTGGTAGCACTTGCCGCTGCGCGAGCAATTCGAATAGCCGAACGGCAGCCCCATCTTGAATGCGAAATATGCGCGCAAGAAATAGGCAAAGTCGGCGCAGTCGGGGCGAAGGTTTATCGTCACGCTGTCTTCGCCGAGACCCAAATAGTTGAACAGAAGATTGCGCGAGCGATCGCGCAGCACTTCGTGCCAGGCTTTCCAAGACGGTTCGGCGTCGAGCGGCGCGTCGAACAGCTTCTCGATCCATGCCGAATACAAATCTTCGGTGGCGCGATTCCATGAATTGCGCAGCGGCCAAACGGTCCCCGAGGCCGCACGCGGCCGCGGCGGCTCATCGCCGCGCACTACGATTTCGCGCGTCATGGTCTTGCACTCAACCGTCGCATCGACGCAGGCGAGCGTAGCGCGCCAGGTGCCTGCGGCAGGTGAGGCGATTTCGGCGATCCAAAAATATGGCGGGCCGCCATGTCGCTCATGCGATTTTGCAGCGACGCTGCCGTCCGGCGCGATCAGTGCAAGCTCGCCGTTGAATGGCTTCTCGGTGGCGAACAGGACGCGCAGCGGCGCCCCCTTCCAGGGCGCGATCGGCGAGGCCAACACGGCGAGCTCAGCTGCATCATTGGACGTCGCGGTTGCACCCGCGGCCTTCGTTTCCGTTGTTGAGGGAACAAACACTGCGCTCGCGAGCAGCAACGATGCTGTCGCAGCAGCAAACCGGCCTAACAGAAACATTCAGTCCCCCTCCCGATACCGCGCGTCCACAATAGAGCGAAAGCTTTGGCTGAATCATGGCGAATTACAATGGGAAACCGGTTGCAGCGCCCGCGCGCAAATCGGACCAGGACCGCAGCTAACGCCAACAGCCGAAAGCAGGATCGCCGCGAAACGATAGTGGCGGGACCTTGCCTTGCCGGCGCCTACGCTCGATAGTCTTAGTTCCGTGCCACGAAGGGAGGACTGGCCATGTCGAGGCTTACGTCGAAGCTTCCTTGCATCGTGACGCTCGCGGCGCTGACCGCGGCAACCCTCGCTTTAGCACAGACCGCCATCCCCGACCTGCGCGGCATCTGGAAAGGGGAGAGCGAATCGATCGTTTTAGGCACCGGAAACGCGCATCATTCCGGCACAGCGGTCCAGGAACCGGAGCTTCGTTCCGTTCCCTTTACGCTGACGGTCGACAAACAGGATGGGCGCCGGTTTTCAGGCACGTTCTCGTCGGCGCGCGGCAGCTCCAAGGTCGTTGCCGTTGTGGCGCGGAGCGGCTCGATCTACTTGGCTGATGCCGAGGGCTTTTCGCATGGAACGATGCTGGCGCCCGGCCGGATGGAGCTCTGCTACCTTAAACATTCAGCGGAGACGCGTATCGCATCCTGCGTAGAATTGGCCAAGCAGCCTTAGGCGCTCGAACTTATCGGGTCGAACTCGTTGATGAGACGGCATGATGAAATTTCCCCGTAGGAGTTTTCTCCAGGTTAGCGCGGGCGCCGCGCTCTCGCTGCCGCGCGTTGTGATGGCGGAGGACGCCTATCCGTCGCGGCCTATCCATGTCGTGATTGGTTTCACGCCCGGAGCGGCGGCCGATGTTGCAGCGCGCGTCCTCGCCGCGGGCGCAGCACCGATCCTCGGCCAGCGACTCGTCGTCGAAAACAAGCCGGGCGCCGGTTCGAGCATCGCCGCCGACTATGTCGCTCACGCCGCCAAGGACGGCTACACGGTATTTCTGGCGACCCTGTCCATCATCACCAATCAGATCACCAATCGCAACGAATCCATCG
>CATPBC010000467.1 GCA_955652195.1 uncultured Xanthobacteraceae bacterium
AGCGACATCAGGATGAAGACGACGAGCGCGTAAGGCGGAAACACCGTTACGCGCCAATCCTTGTGATCGCGGAAGCGCATCTCCTCGTCGGTGAAGAACTGATGGTGGTTGAGCGTATGGCGCTCGTAGACCGCGCGCAGACCCTTGATGTTGACCGGCCGGTGCATGACGTATTTGTGCACCGCCCATTCGAACACGTTGGTGAAAAGGAACGTCAGCGGCACGGTCAGCCATTCGCGCCAGGTCACGTCGTGGATGTGCTCGATGTACATATAGAACGCCGCGGCGCCCATGGCGTAGATCAGCACGACGTGGAAATAGCCGTCGTACCATCCGATAATGCGTGAGCGGTATTCCTCGCGGAAATCGATCTGCCGCTGACTGATCATCCTCGCTCTCCTCGACCTTCTTTCGGCGCCCTGATCATGGCAGCGCCACCTGCATCTGATATATCACATATCTATCACAGACCGTTGTCCGGCTCAACGCCCGCTGCTGCCTACACTGCGCCCTCGATCACCCGTCGTACGTCCGGGTTCCGCCGTGCCTCCGCCGGCGGCCCGGCAAAAATAACCTCACCGCGTTCAATCACATAGAGCCGATCCGTGAAGTCCGGCACGTGGTAGATGTTCGATTCGGCAATGAACACGGCGTGGCCGAACGAGCGGATATTAGCGAGACCTTCGACGATCGAGGGAACGATGACCGGCGAGAGACCTTCCGTCGGCTCATCAAGCAGCAGCAGCTTGGGGCCGAGCGCCAGAGCGCGCGCGATCGACACCATTTTTCGCTCGCCGCCGGACAGCACCTGCCCACCGCGCCCGCGATAGCGCTCCAGCCGGGGAAAGATTTTGTAGGCTTCGGCGATGCGGGCCTCGGCTGGGCGTGGATTGGGGCAGGTCCAAGTCGGCATAGCGATGTTCTCGGCCACAGTCAGCTCGGCGAAGACTTCGCTCTCCTCCGGCGCAAAACCGACGCCTAGCTGCGCGATCTGATACGGGCGCAGGCCCAGAATGTCTCGGCCGCCAAACTCGATCGTTCCGGACACCGCCTTGCGGAAGCCCATAATGGTGCGCATCGTCGTGGTCTTGCCCGCGCCATTGCGGCCAACAAGACAGACCAGCTCGCGTTCGTTCACATCGAAGGACACGCCGCGCAGCACGTGGCTTCCCTGAAGGTCGACAGCGAGATTTCGGACCGACAGCATCAGTGCCCTCTCCGTTTGCCGATCACGGTTTCGATCAGGTGCGGATCGGCGAAGAACCTATTGGGCGGCAGATCGGCCAGCACGCGCCCTTCAGATAGCGCGATGATGCGGCTGGAATAGGCAGCAACCAGATCCATGTCATGCTCGACCAGCAGGATGCCTTTGACACCCGCGCGTTTGGCTGCCGCGATCAGCGTCTTCATGACGCCGTGCTTCTCCGCTGTCGATACGCCGGAGGTCGGCTCGTCGAGCAGGATGACCTGCGGGTCGAGCGCGAAAGCAGAGGCGACGTCAAGCAGTTTCTTCTCGCCTTGTGACAGCGTCGCACCGATGTGCTCCAACCGCGCGGTCAGGCCGAAGATCTCGGCCACCTCGTTGACACGGGCGTCCACCGCGTCGCCGGCGGTAAGCTGCGAGAACAGGCGCCAGCGTTCCCTCTGCCGCGAAATCACCGCGGCGGCGATTGTTTCTTTTACCGTCAACTTGGGGAATATCTGGATGAGCTGGAACGCGCGTGCGAGACCGCGGTCGGCAAGCTCGACCGGGCCGACACCGGCAATCGTCTCGCCCATGAACAGGACTTCGCCTGCGCTCGGCTCGAGGAGCCCTGTGAGCAGGTTGACGAGTGTCGTCTTGCCGGCACCGTTGGGGCCAACAATCGAGACGAGCTCGCCCTCGTGCACCGCCATGCTGACATCTTCGAGCACCCGGATAGGGCCAAAGGACTTGCAGACCTTGCGCGTCTCCAGCAGCACGCTCATGTGGCGCTTCGCGTGCGCCTGCGCGCAAGCTCGCCAGCGAGCCCGGCAATACCTTCCGGAAATCCAATGACAATCAGCGCCAGGATCGCCCCAAGCATGAAACGCCAATACTCGGTCAGTGATTGCAGCTGGTCCCGCAGCAAGCTAAAGGTGAGCGCGCCGATAATCGGGCCGAAGAAGTTGGAAAAGCCGCCGAGCACCGCCATGAACACGAGCTGGCCGGACTGCGTCCAGTAGACGAGCTCGGGATCGGCGAGGCCCACACGAAAACCGAGAATGGCGCCGCCCGCCGCGCCGAGCGCCGACGAAATGACGAAGGCCGCGAGTCGACATCGGTGCACATGCACGCCGAGATATTCGGCCTTGCGCGGATTATCGCGCACCGCGCGCAGGTGCAGACCGAACGGCGAGTGCGCGATCCGCCACATGACCAGCCCGGCGATGACCAGGAGTCCAAGACAGTAATAGTAGAATGGGCCGGCGAGGAACTCGATCTTGTTGTAGCGCGCGAAGTCGAGCCCGAGGATGGTCATGCGCGCCACGCGCATGCCGCTGTCGCCGCCGGTCAGATAGTAGAACTTGAACAGGAACGAGTGGAACAGCATGCCGAAGGCAAGCGTCAGCATGCCGAAAAAGATGCCGGTATAGCGCACGCACAGCGCCCCGACCGGCAGCGCGATCAGCGCGGACGCGGTCATCACCGCGACGAGCGTCAGCTCGAACGGCCTCACTCCGAGTGTGCTCGACATGATCGCCGCGCCATAGGCTCCGATGCCGAGAAACATCGCGTGCCCGAACGACAACAGCCCAGTGTAGCCGAACAGCAGGTTGAAGCCGAGCAGCGCGATAGCATATCCGTAGAAGGGAATCATCAGCCCGACGTAGTAAGCCGGAGCCACTAACGGCAGCAGGGTCAGTGCGACGGCGCCGGAGAGCGCGATCAGCACATTTGCCGACCGGTTCATGCCAGCGATCTCCCGAACAACCCAGCAGGGCGGAAGATCAGCACGGCAATGACGATCAAATAGATCGCGAGCACTTCGAACTCGGGATAGAACACGATCGACAGCGCGCGGATGAGACCGACGATCAGCGCGCCGGCGAGCGCCCCGCGCATCGAGCC
>CATPBC010000468.1 GCA_955652195.1 uncultured Xanthobacteraceae bacterium
TCCCATTCAGGATCGCAGCCTGGAAAACCTGGTCTCGACCGACAACGGCGTGATCATGGCGCGGGCGCGATTGCGCAAGGCGGCGCTCGGTGTGATACGCGGCGAAGCTCCGGACGGCCTCGATCCGCAAACGCATGCGGTCCGTTCCGCGGCGATCGTGCTGCCGGAGATGGCGAGTTTCTACGATGCCGCCGCCGAGGCGCTGATCGCAAGAGCAGGCGTCATCCACGCTTCGGTTTGAATGTTCGCGAGCATGCCATGCGCGCGCCGCTCACAAGGCGATGCGCGTCATCCAGTCGGTCTGCGGATAGACGATGAGCGCAGCCGCAGCGAGCGCGACGCCGTACGGAATGCCGGCATCCGGCCGGTGCAAACGTTCGGCCCATTGCCGGCCGGCCAAGAAATCCGGCAATGGCACGGTACGAAATAGAACGATCAGCAATGTCAGCGCGCCGCCCAACAGCGATGCGTAGATAAGATAATCGAAGAGCTGGCCGAAGCCGAGCCAGAGCGCGGTGGCTGCCGCCAGCTTGGCATCGCCGCCGCCGATCCAGCCGCAGGCGAAGCAAGCGAAAGCTGCTGCAAGCACCGCAGCGCCCGCGCCGATATGTGAAAGTAGTTCGGCGCCGTTCATGCCGCCGAGCGCGGCGAGGAGCGCGAAGCCCACGATCAGAAGCAGCGAAACACGATTGGCAATCCTCATGGTGAGAAAGTCGCTCGCGGCAGCGAACGCCATCACGCCTGGGAACAGCGTCAATCCGATCGCTTCGCTCAGCATGACGCCATCGTCGTGCAAAAATGAAAAGGCTCCGGAGCGCGACCGAAGCCCTCCTGCGCCGGTCAATAACGGCCGAAAGCCTATTTGAGCGCGCTGGAAAGGCTGGAGAACGCGGTCTTGAGATTGTTGCCGAGGCCTTGGATGACGGCGATGATGGCAACAGAAATGCCGGCCGCGATCAGACCGTATTCGACGGCGGTCGCGCCGGACTCGTCTTTGGCAAAACGCACGATCAGACTTTTCATAGTGTTGGCCCCTTGAAGTCCATTTGGCTGTCTGAGCCGATCCGATGGTTTACAAACCGTTTGGATCAAGCCGCAAAGTATCGGCGATGAATTTCGAGGCGGTTAAGCTAACTCGACCCCAATCGGGTTTCTGCACTGTAGTTAATTTCTTATTGCGAAGCGGAAAAAGCGAGGACCGGCCGGTCCGCCGAGATCCGGCGGATTCCGACTTGAGCTGCCCTAACAGACAGTTCTCTAGCGCGGCCCCGGGCAATCGAATGGAGCTATCTGTTTTCCGGAATCGGCAGCGCGGTCGTCGACTTGATCTTTTCCATGGCAAAACGCGACGTGACGTTCTTCAGCGGAACCGCCGCAATCAGGCGCTTGTAGAAGGAGTCATAGCCGGCGATATCGGCGACAGCGACGCGCAGCATGTAATCGACGTCGCCGGCCATGCGATAGAATTCCATCACTTCCGGCATCGCCGTGACAGTCTTTGCAAAGCGGTCAAGCCAATCCTGGGAATGGTCGCCGGTCTCGATGGAAACGAAAACGCTGATCCGAAGCCCGACCCGCTCTTGATCCACCAAGGCGACCCGCTTGAGAATGACGCCGTCGGCTTCAAGGCGCTGGATACGCTTCCAGCATGGTGTCGATGACAGCCCAACGCGCGCGCCGATCTCGGCGACCGAGAGCGCCGCATTCTCCTGCAAGACAGCAAGGATTTTTCTGTCTATTGCGTCCATAAGGTGGATTTTCCAAAATCGGTCGACTCTTACTTTTTAGAGAGAAAAATATTCTCAGGCAAGGTCGAGGGCCGCTTGGCCTGCTGCGGCGAGGCTGGTGAGCGATTCCCGCTGCCGCTGATAGATCCGCCCGCTGCGCCGGCCTTGTCCGCCACAAAGGCCTCGACTTCGGCGCGGGTCGGCGCGCCGGCCGAGCCGCCGATGCGGGTGCATTTTATTCCGGCCACCGCAGCGCCGAAGCGCATCGCTTCGACCTCGCTTCGGCCTTCGGCGAGCGCCATCACAAAGCCGCCGTGAAACGCATCGCCGGCGCCGAGCGTATCGACCGCTGTGATGTTGAACACCGGCAAGCGATGCAGCTTGCCGCGATCCAGATAAACGATGTCGTCGGGTCCGTTGCTGACGGCAAGGAACGCGTCGGTCTTGTCGGCGATGCGCAGCAAGCCCTCGCCGAGATCGGCGACACCGGTGGTCTCCCGCAGGCATTCCCACGAAAACACGACGTGTGAGGCGATGCGAAACAGCGGATCGTCCTCGAGCGTCGGGCGATCACCGTCGAGTACGACCGGCAAATTGTGTTGCCGCGCCACTTCGCAAATCGGCCGAACGAATTCCGGATAACGATTGTCCGCCAACACCGCGTCAACGCCGCTGACCGCGCGTTCCGGGTCGTGCGGCGCGGCGGTGGCGATGCGTTCGTCGCGATAGGTGACGATCGTGCGGTCGCCGCGCGCATTCATGAAGATCGCCGACAGCGCGGTCGCCAGTCCATCGATCCGTTGACAGGCCGAACAGTCGACTTCCTCCCGCGCCAATGCTTTGAGCACACGATCGCCGTTTTCATCCTCACCCGCCGGACCGCCCATCGGGCCTGCGAGCGAGGCGCGGCCGCCCAGCCGGGCAATGGCAACCGCGGCATTGGCAGCGCAGCCGCCATTAACGACGAAAAATTCCCTCGCTTGCACTTTGCCGTCCGGCTGGGGGAATTCGTCGACGCGAAAGACCTCGTCAAGCACGATGATACCGGCGCAGAGAATGCGCGGCGCACGCTCAGCGGAGGAGGACATCAGGGCCATCCTCGATGTAGCTGCGAATGATGTGGTGGGCGATCGCGACCGGCGGCGGCGTGGTCAGGCCATGCGGGTGCGCACGGTTCAGCATCAGGACCAATTCCTCGCGGTCGAACCAGCGCGCGTCTTCGAGTTCTTCACGATCAATGACGATCGTATCCGACAACGCTTCGGCGTGGCAGCCGATCATGATCGAAGACGGGAACGGCCACGGCTGTGATGCGAAATAGCTCACCCGGCCGCAAGGAATGCCTACCTCTTCCGCGACCTCGCGGCGAACCGCATCTTCGATCGTTTCGCCAGGTTCGGTGAAACCGGCCAGGCATGACCACATGCTCGGCGCGAAGCGCCGTGAGCGGCCGAGCACGCATCGTTCGCCCGCGATCGCCAGCATGATCACGACCGGATCGGTGCGCGGAAAATGCTCCGCGTGGCAGGACGGACAATCGCGCCGCCAGCCGCCCTGGGTCAGTGCGGTGGCTGCGCCGCAATTCGGGCAGAAGCGGTGGCGGGCATGCCAGCCGAGCAGCGCCTTCGCCTCGGCCAGCGGCGGCAGATGGTCCGCGGTGACCATGCCTTGGACTGCAATCGAGCGAAGATCGGTGACTTTAAGATCGTTGCGCGCCTTCAACCGCTCGACTGCATCCTGGTCGATACCAAAACCGAACCGCGGCGCAGCATCGGCAAGCCCGAGGAATACGACTTCGCGAACCGCGCCGAGCGCGCGCGCCTCAATTTGCGAAAATAGCGGCTCGCATAATTCGTTATTGGCCTTGAGCACAACCAGTTCGCCACCGATCACGTAAGTTCCGGCTTGCGCGTGTTCGCAACACCGTTTCAGCGCGGCATCGTCACCACGGATGCCCGCGGCGCGGTCGAGCCGGCTGGCGGTGTAGCCGAGCGCAGGCTGCGGGCCTAGTGTCCCGATTCCGAAGTTCGTCACCATTTACGGCCCGCTCGTTCGAACTTCGGAATCGATAAGGACACTAGCAAGTCTTTCCTCGTAGTGCCGCTTTTGAACCCGAAGTTCGCATCGGCAGGCTCGGTAAACTCGTGCGAACTTCGGGTTCGCGGCACTGGATCGGGACGGGGTGCCACGATCACGAAGGAGATGTTTCAAGCCGCATTACTCGGCCGCTTCATGCAATGGTCGCGGATAAATTGCGTCGTATAATTCAGGCCGCTGCCACTGCGGGCCAAGCACGCCCTGCTTGGCGCCGCATGCCGCCGACGAGCCGACCTCGTCGCGTGAGGCGCGCAGCCGGCGCACTCGGTCCAGGCTGACATCGACAATGCTCAGCCCTGCCGCCGTGCTCTCGAACATGATTTCCTCCGGCGCTGCCACCATCGCGAGTCCGCGTTGCGAGTGATCGAACAGGTTCTGCGTGGTGACGACGATCGCCAGATTTTCGATCGCGCGCGCCCAGATCAGCGTGCGCCAAGTCGCCCACAGCCGATTTTTATCGATCCCGGCCGGCATGAAGATGAGTTCAGCGCCGCGTAGCGCCAGAGCGCGCGTGACTTCCGGCATATAGACCTCGCTGCACATGGCAAGGCCCACCTTGCCGTACGCGGTGTCGAAGACCGGGAAGTCGTTGCCGGCGACGTATTGGAATTCCCACGACCGGCCACCGGTATAGATCCACGGTCCGTTCGGATGCGTACGCCGATACCGCGCCGGCGCCCGTCCGTCGGGATAGGCCATAACGATCAGGTTGTGGGCGGTCGCTGCCTTCACGTCGATTGGCTCGATGGTGCCGAAGACCGCATGCACGCCGTGCTTGGCGGCGCTTTCCGCAAGCGCCGCCGTTGGATCGAACGTCGCCGGCATGCGCCACGGACCGGGATAGGTTTCCGGGAAGCAGATAAAGTTCGCCCCCTCTCCCGCCGCCCGCTCGATCCACCGCACTGCATCGCTGAGATTACGCTCGGCTTCGCCGGGCGGATGCGAAATCGGCTGCACAACGGCGATGCGGAAGGTCATTGGCGTCTCCTTAAGCCTGGCCAACGGCTTGCGCCGAATTGAAGCCGCGCAGCCTCGCAAGGTCAAGGCGCGCACCTTGCTGTGCAGGCAGCGCGCTACGAAACACGAGAGAAGGAAAATTCGAGTACGTGGTCGGGAGAACCCGATGCTCAGTAATAAAACACGTCGTAAACGACCTCGACGACTTCGCCGCTCGTGAGATCGATCAGGAGCAGGTCCGGCCCATAGCGCACCCATTGATAGTCGGGCGGCGGCGGCGGGAAGTCGAGCAGGTCCCAATCGGTGTACCAATAATCGCGCACTAGGAAGACCGGCGGCAGGAACGCCCCGATTTCCCAGCGCCGATAGCCCCAACCTGGCGGATAGACAAACGGTGCACTCCGGACGCGCTCGAACGAGCGGCCGCGATAAAAGAACTGCGCCCCGCCGGGACGGCCAAATTCCGCCCGCGGATGCGGCTCACCCGGGCGGACAAACTCAGCGCCCGGATGCGGCTCACCGGGGTGGACAAACTCGGCGCCCGGATGCGGCTCACCGGGGTGGACAAACTCCGGATGCGGTCCGCCCGGACGCACGATTTCGGCTCCCGATCGCGGCATGCCGGGATGGATGCCCTCGCCTCCTGGATGCGGACCGGGAGTGATGATCTGCGCTCCCGGCGGCGCGCCGGTGTTCGGCCCGCGCGGCGCAACAA